>JBIIGF010000102.1:0-6319 GCA_044236665.1 Aestuariivirga sp.
ATCCCGTTCATACCCAAAGCGCACAAAACCCCGGATCCCCCTCACAGGACATCCAGAATATCGCCAGCACTTCAAAGATGCTCAGGCAACAAAGCACGCAACGCATCAGCGCCGCGCCCCTCAGTGACCCCGCTTATAAAACCCACAAACCAATCATGTCAACTGCGCTGTGCAAGAATTCCGGATATTTCTGACAGGAACTTGAAACAAAAGGCGTTTATTGATCCGTGTTGGGCTTTCGCGAGCCCCGGGTGGGCGCCTGCGGCAACCAGAGCGCGGCGCCAGAAGCCGGCATCGGGGCCATGTTTACTTCCCGGCACGGGCTTGCAGGGATCCGCAGGCCTCGCGCCAGCCATTGTCCTTATGGTTAAGGAATTGGAAATGACTTCCTGTAATGCTTTTGGGAAGCCCTTGTTGCTGCGCCTGCAGGCCGTGCTGGCACGGCAACAGACAAGGCGGCACCGGTGTCATTTCGTCAATGCGGTTGACTAAAGGCGCCGGGAAAGGCATTTTCCGGACCCGAAGGGAGACCCTTCGGCGCGTCCCGCGCAAAGATCCGTGGAAGATGGACCGGGCGATGGATGACATGAAGGGGTTCCAGATGGTCTGCCACCTGAGGGGACAAAGGGCGGCCCGCAAAACTGGGGCCGCGTGAATTGACAAGGGGTTTGGGTTATTGAACGATCGCATTGACAGGCAGTTTCGTGCGCGGCCCCATGCCAGCACGATCCGGCGTCCGCCACTGCCATCAAGGCTGCAGGCCCTGCATGCGAAGCCTGTCTCGCAGGCTCCCGCGCCGGCCCCTGCCGCTGATCCGTTTGACATCCAGCCAGTGCATCATCGCTGGCTTCTCACCACCTGCGTGGCCGGCATTGCCGGCTCACTGCTGGTAGGCAGCCTCGTGCTTGGCATCTTCGGGGAAAATGCAGCCCCGCGGGATGCCTTTGCAGCGGTCAGCAAGGCATCGCTGACCGGCTCTTATCCCGAGTCGGCCGGCTTCGGCTCAAGCCGTTCCGTGATCGGGCGCAAGGAACTCTCGGCCACATATCAGCCCCAGGCCGACACCGAGACCGCGATTGTTCCCGAGCGCGATCTCAACAATGCCAATGCCTACCCCGAGATCACTTCCGGCGACCTGCCCTACAACGACGACAAAACCATCCTGATTGGTGATGACATCGACGCCCTCGAGGAGGGCGAAAACATCACCACCATCACCAAGCAGGTGCCGCCGGAACCGACCGACGAAACCTTCAAGCTGGCAAAGAACCAGACGCTCGTCAGTGCGCTGACCGACCGCGGCGTCAGCAAGGAAGCCGCCAAGGCGCTTGTGGCCGCAATCCAGCCCGTGTTCCCGACCGGCATCATGAAGGAAGGCACCACGATCGAATTGACGCTCGACCGGCAGATCGACTTCTACGGCCGTGAAGTGATCTTCCCCGTGGAACTCTCCTTCAACCCGGGCCCGAACGAAACGCTGACCGTGGAAGCCGATGAAGACGGCCGCTTCGTTGCCGCCATCGAAGGCGCCAAGGCCGGCGCCAAGTCGAAATATGCGGAGATCAACCACTTCCGCACCAGCGCCAAGGTGGGTTCCAGCCTCTATGGCACGGCCAAGGACAACAAGATCCCCGATTACATCATCGCCGAGTTCACCCGTATCTTCGCCTATGACGTCGACTTCCAGCGTCAGGTGAAGGCGAGCGACCGGTTCGATGTGTTCTACGGCAACCCGCTCACCGGCTCCTCCTCCAAGCGCAAGGTGCTGCACTATGCGCAGCTGACGACGGACGGCAAGACGCGGACCTTCTACCGTTACACCACTGCCGACGGACAGACCGACTATTTCGACGAGCGCGGCCGCAGTGCGCAAAAGGCGCTGCTGAAGACGCCCGTGTCCGGCGCGCGCCTGACCTCGGGCTTCGGCATGCGCCGCCACCCGCTGCTCGGCTACTCGAAAATGCACGCCGGCGTGGACTTCGGCGTGCCGCATGGAACGCCAATCCGTGCGGCAGGTTCCGGCGTCGTCGAACTCGCCGGCCGCCACGGCGCTTTCGGCATCGCGGTGGAACTCAAGCACAACGCCCGTTACCAGACGCTCTATGCCCACATGAGCAAGCTTGCCGCCGGCATCCGGCGCGGCGTCAAGGTCAACCAGGGCCAGATCATCGGCTATGTCGGCTCGACCGGCCGTTCCACCGGCCCGCACCTCCATTACGAAGTGCATGTTGATGGCCGCGCCGTGAACCCGACCCGCATCAAGGCGGCGGGCGGCAAGCAGCTTGCGGGCAAGGAACTGTCCAAGTTCAAGCAGATGAAAGCCCGCGTCGAGGCGATGATGAAGCAGGCCCCCTCGGCCCTGCAGGTCGCCCAGCAGCAGCAGTAACCGGGCGCAACGCAGAGCATCGCTTGCGCAGCGGGCCCGTGCCTGCGATGACAGCGCCGATGCGCATCTTCCTCACCTTCCTGGCGGCCTATGTGCTGAGCCAGTTCTACCGCTCGTTCCTTGCGGTCATCGCGCCGGAACTGGCGCATGAACTGGGCTTGGGGCCGCAGGCACTCGGCAATCTTCAGGCCCTGTGGATCCTTGGCTTTGTCGCCACGCAATTCCCCGTCGGCTGGGCGCTCGACACGATCGGTCCGCGCCGTACCGTCTCGTTTCAGATGCTTGCCGCCGTTGCGGGTGCCGTGCTGTTCGCCATGGCGGAGAGCGCACAGGCGCTCAACGTTGCCATGCTACTGATTGGAGCTGGCTGCGGCTCAATCTATATGGGGGCGATCTATCTGTTCGGCCGCACCGCTGCGCCGCAGCGCTTCGCGCTTCTGTGTTCCTGGCTTCTGGGCATCGGCACGGCGGGCAACTTGCTGGCGGCCTCGCCGCTTGCCGTTGCGGCGCAATCGGTCGGCTGGCGCGGCGCGATGCTGGTCATGGCAGCCGCCACGGCGCTGTCCGCCCTCTCCGTGCTGCTGCTGATCCGCGATCCGCAACGCATCACCAGCCATGGCAGGCGCGGGCTGTTCAGCGGCATCGGCGACATCCTGAAGATAAGGGCCCTGTGGCCGCTGCTGCCAATCACCGCGGTGAGCTATGCCGTGGTGCTGGCGGAGCGCGGCCTGTGGGCGGGCCCATATTTTTCGTCCGTCTACGGACTGGATCCGGTTGCGCGCGGCAACGCCCTGCTCGTCATGGCGGCCGCCATGTCGGTGGGTGCCATGGCCTATGGCCCGCTGGACAGGTTGCTGAAGACGCGGAAATGGGTGGTATTCGGCGGCGTTGCCATAACAGCCGCCTGTTTCGCGGCCCTTGCCGTGCCGGGCCTGCCGCTGGGCGGTGCCATCGTCCTGATGGGCGCACTCGGAGGCTTCGGCATGACCTATGGCGTACTGATGGCGCATGGGCGCAGCTTCGTGCCCGATCATCTGCTTGGCCGCGGCATCACCCTGCTGAACGTGCTGTTCATCGGCGGGGCGGGCGTGCTGCAACCGCTGAGCGGCGCGCTGATGACCGCGCTGCAGGATGCACCGCCCGATCAGGCTCATGCCACGCTGCACCTGATCTTCGCAGGCCTGCTCATCATCGGCCTCGTGATCTATGCCTTCGCCAGGGACAATCCACCAAGAGCTTAGCCAGGGCACGGCTTGTCCGACCGGGACATGTCCTCGGAAAGCCCAAGCGCGCGTCGCCGGGCCTTGGTCAGGTTCATCGCAGCCAGCCTGTGACTTTCGCGCAGGTAGTCACGAAGCGCCATGTCATCCAGCGTCTCGGCCGTTTGCCGCTGCAGCCAAAGCAACCCGCGCGAGGCGAAGTAGGGCGCAGGCCGCATGCCTGGCCGCGCCTTGAGAAGATCGAAGCTCAATTGCGAGGTCTTGAAAGTGAAATCAAGCGCCGGTCCGTCCCAGCGCGAGGCGATGGCGAAGACCTTGCCCTTTGGACCGCCCACCTTCCACACATGCGCACCGTCCCACTGCACAACATGGGCTGTATGGGGCAGGCCGGCACAGAAGGCGTTGTAGTCATCAAGCGTCATGGCGGAACAGATTACATGGCTGGCGCACAGACGGAAGACCAGCCGCCGTTTGCCAAAAAATCAGAATGCCCGGGCCGAAGCCCGGGCATCATTGATCATCGCAATCGCAGCACCTGTCAGTGCAGCTTCACGACCTTGGGGTCCGCGGGCTTGCCGCCGACAGGAATGCCGTTGAACGTCAGCACGCCACCGGCAGCGCCCACTTCCACCGTCTCGCCATCGCTGATGCGGCCGGCGAGCAGTTCCTCGGCGAGCGGATCCTGAAGGTTCTTCTGGATCACCCGCTTGAGGGGCCGTGCGCCATAAGCTGGATCGTAGCCCTTGTCAGCCAGCCAGTCACGCGCTGCAGGTGACACGTTGATGTCGATCTTGCGGTCGGCGAGCAGCTTCTTCAGGCGGCCGATCTGGATGTCGACGATCGCACCCATGTTCTCCCGCTTGAGGCGGTGGAACATCAGGATCTCGTCGAGGCGGTTCAGGAACTCAGGGCGGAAGTGGCCCTTCACCACATTCATCACCTGATCGCGCACCACATCCACATCCTCGCCCTCGCCGAGGTTCACGAGATATTCGGAACCGAGGTTCGAGGTCATGATGATCAGCGTGTTCTTGAAGTCCACGGTGCGGCCCTGACCATCGGTCAGGCGGCCATCATCGAGCACCTGCAGGAGCACGTTGAACACATCGGGATGCGCCTTCTCGATCTCGTCGAACAGCACGACCTGGTAGGGCCTGCGCCGCACGGCTTCGGTCAAGGCACCGCCCTCGTCATAACCGACATAGCCCGGAGGCGCGCCGATCAGGCGGGAGACGGAATGCTTCTCCATGTATTCCGACATGTCGATCCTGACCATCGCATGTTCGTCATCGAAGAGGTAGGAAGCCAGAGCCTTGGTGAGCTCCGTCTTGCCGACACCCGTGGGACCGAGGAACATGAAGGAACCGATCGGACGGTTCGGGTCCTGAAGGCCCGCACGCGACCGGCGCACCGCGGTTGACACCGCGATCACCGCATCCGACTGGCCGACAACGCGCTTCGCAAGCTCCACCTCCATGGCAAGGAGCTTCTCACGCTCGCCCTCCAGCATCTTGTCCACCGGAACGCCGGTCCAGCGCGACACGACCTGAGCCACGTGATTTTCCGTCACGGCCTCTTCCAGCATCTTCGCGCTCGACTTTTCTTCCGCGTCCTTCAGCTTCTTCTCGAGGCCAGGGATCGTCGCATAGGCAAGTTCGCCAGCCTTGGCGAAATCGCCCTTGCGCTGCGCCTGGTCGAGTTCAAACCGCGCCTTCTCAAGGTCTTCCTTGACCTTCGAGGCAGAAGCGAGCTGTTCCTTTTCCTCCTTCCAGCGGCTGGTCATCGCCGCGGATTTCTCCTCGTAATCGGCCAATTCCTTCTCGAGCTTGCCAAGGCGATCCTTGGAAGCGGCATCGGTTTCCTTCTTCAGCGCTTCGCGCTCGATCTGCAGCTGCATGATGCGGCGGTCGATCTCGTCAAGCTCTTCGGGCTTGGAATCGACCTGCATCCTGAGCCGTGCCGCAGCCTCGTCCATGAGGTCGATGGCCTTGTCGGGCAGGAAGCGGTCGGTGATGTAGCGGTTGGAGAGAACCGCCGCAGACACCAGCGCCGAGTCAGTGATGCGCACGCCGTGGTGCAGCTCATACTTCTCCTTGATGCCGCGCAGGATCGAGATCGTGTCCTCAACCGTGGGCTCGCTCACGAAGACCGGCTGGAAGCGGCGGGCAAGGGCTGCATCCTTCTCCACATGCTTGCGGTACTCATCAAGCGTCGTCGCACCCACGCAGTGAAGCTCGCCACGCGCCAGCGCTGGCTTCAGAAGGTTCGAGGCATCCATCGCGCCATCGGACTTGCCGGCACCAACAAGCGTGTGCATCTCGTCGATGAACAGAATGATGCCGCCCTCCGCCGCCGTCACTTCCGACAGCACGGCCTTGAGGCGTTCCTCGAACTCACCACGATACTTGGCGCCCGCGATGAGCGCGCCCATGTCGAGCGCCAGGAGCTTCTTGTCCTTCAGGCTTTCGGGCACATCACCCTTGACGATGCGCAGTGCGAGACCCTCCGCGATGGCGGTCTTGCCAACACCCGGTTCACCGATGAGAACAGGATTGTTCTTGGTGCGCCGCGACAGCACCTGAATGGTGCGGCGGATTTCCTCATCGCGCCCGATCACCGGGTCGAGCTTGCCCTGCTGCGCGGCCTCGGTGAGGTCACGCGCATATTTCTTCAGCGCATCATAGCCCTGCTCGGCCGACGCCGTGTCGGCGGT
>JBIIGF010000103.1:0-6317 GCA_044236665.1 Aestuariivirga sp.
CCATGGTCAGTTCCGACTCGCATTCGATGGAGACATTCACCAACCGGCCCGAGAACAGGCCGGGCTGCAGAAGCCAGGCAATGACGCAGGGATCATGCAGCGGGCCGCCTTCGGTGCCGTATTTGTTTTCATCGAACCGCTCGAAGAAGTCGAGCATCGCCGCCACCGCCGGGCCGGAGCGGTTCGGTATGGCCCGGAACGCGTCCACCCGCTTCTGCGTGGTCAGCGCCTGGTGGGTGCAGTCGAGCGGGATCAGGGTGATGGGGATCCCCGAGTCGAAGACCAGCCGTGCCGCTTGCGGATCGACATAGATGTTGAATTCGGCGGCGGGTGTCACATTGCCCTGTTCGAAATAGCCGCCGCCCATCGCAACGATCTGCTTCACGCGCGAGGCGATGCGCGGCTCGCGGATAAGCGCGAGGCCGATGTTGGTGAGCGGACCAAGCGTGCAGAGCGTCACGGTGCCGGCGGGCCTCTCCATCAGTGTTTCCACGATGAAGTCGACGGCGTGCTGCGCCTGCAGCGGCATCTCCGGGGCGGGCAGGACGGGTCCGTCCAGACCGGTCTTGCCGTGAACCTCCTCCGCCGTAACCAGCGGCCGGAGCATCGGGCGGATGGCGCCGGGATAGACCTTCACATCCGGCCGCCCCGCCAGTTCGCAGATCTTGCGGGCGTTTACTTCGGTCAAGGCCAGCGGCACATTGCCGGCCACCGCCGTGATGCCCAGCACTTCGAATTCGGGTGAGGCCAGCGCCAGCAGGATGGCGACGGCATCATCCTGCCCGGGGTCGGTATCGATGATGATCGGAAGCGGCTTTGTCATGACGGCTCCTCAGGCGTGAAGGCGGGCTGTCAGCATCGCCAGTGCGGCGGGATAGATGCGATGCTCCTGTTCGAGAACGCGGGCGGCTAGCGTGCCGGGCGTGTCACCCGCCAGCACGGGCACCTCGGCCTGCAAAAGGATCGGGCCGGCGTCGAGTTCGGGTGTGACGAGATGCACCGTGCAGCCATGGGTGGCCGCGCCATCAGCCAGCGCACGCTCATGAGTGTGTAGCCCCTTATACGCTGGAAGAAGGGACGGGTGGATGTTGATCATCCGGCCCTCCCAACCCGCGATGAAGCCCGCCGTCAGCACCCGCATGAAACCGGCCAGCGCCACGGCCTCCACCGCTTTCGCGCGGAGATAGCCATCGAGTGCGGCTTCGAAGTCCTCGCGGCTGGCATAGGCCTTGTGGTCGATCACCATGGCCTCGATGCCATGGGCTTCGGCGAACGCCAGCCCCTTCGCGTCTGCCCGGTTGGATACGACGCAGACGATCTCGGCTGGAAAGCCCGGATCGCGCGCGGCGTCGACCAGCGCCATCATGTTGGAGCCGCGCCCCGAAATCAGAACGCCGGTGCGGAGTTTTTTCATTTCACCGACAAAGTGCCGCTCACCGCCACCTGTTCCTCGGAACCCTTGCGCTTGCGGATGCTGCCCAGGGTCACCACCCGTTCGCCCGATGATTTGAGCGAGGCCGCGACCTTCGCCGCATCCTTCGCGGCGGTGACCACGATCATGCCGACGCCGCAGTTGAAGGTGCGCAGCATCTCGCGTTCACTGACCGAGCCAACATCCTGCAGCCACTTGAACACGGGCAGGAAGGGAACCTTGCCGAGGTCGATCTCGGCCACCGTGGCCTTGGGCAGAACGCGCGGAATGTTTTCGAGGAAACCGCCGCCGGTGATGTGCGCCAGCGCCTTGATGGCGCCGGTCTTCCGGATCGCCTTGAGGACGGGCTTCACATAGATCCGCGTCGGTGTGAGAAGCGCGTCCGCCAGTTTCTGCGTCCGGTCGAAGGGGGCCTTCGCCGAATAGGAAGCGCCGGACAGTTCCACGAGCTTGCGCACCAGCGAATAGCCATTGGAGTGAGGGCCGGAGGAAGCGAGGCCGAGGATCACGTCACCCGGCTTCACATCCTTTGCGGGCAGCAGTTCGTTCCGCTCGGCGGCACCCACGGCAAAGCCCGCGAGATCATAATCCCCGCCATGGTACATGCCCGGCATTTCGGCGGTTTCGCCGCCGATCAGCGCGCAGCCAGCCTGCTTGCAGCCATCGGCGATGCCCGCGATGACCTCGGCCGCGGCTTTCACGTCCAGTTTGCCGGTGGCGTAATAGTCGAGGAAAAACAGCGGTTCGGCGCCCTGCACCACGAGGTCGTTCACCGACATCGCGACGAGGTCGATCCCGACACCGTGGTGGCGGCCGGTGTCGATGGCGATGCGCAGCTTGGTGCCCACACCGTCATTGGCGGCAACCAGAACGGGGTCCTTGAAGCCGCATTTGCGGAGATCGAACAGCCCGCCGAAGCCGCCAAGTGCCGAATCAGCGCCTTTCCGGCGGGTTGACCGTGCGAGCGGCTTGATCGCGTCGACGAGCGCGTTTCCGGCCGAGATGTCAACACCGGCGTCGGCGTAGCTGACGCCCTTTCCTCGTGCTTGTTTCGCTGTGCTCATGCCGCTAGTTTGCCCCAATTCTCTGGTGGGAGATGCCTGTTTCGGGCGTCCTTACCCCGAAGCGCTTCGGGAATAAAGCGCAGGATGGGCGGCGGAGATGAGTGTGGACAGCTTGGGACCGGCAATTTGATCATTTCTCGCAGTTTCATGGGCCGCGCCGTGATGGTGGCCCTAGCCGGGGTGCTGGCGGTGTGGCCTTGCAGCCTTGGCGCAGTGGCGGGTGGTCCGGTCGAGACCAGCATCTATGCGGTGCAGGGCGTCGAGGTGGATGTGACCAGCACTGATGCGGCGAGCGCCAAGAACAAGGCCCTGATGGATGTTCAGGTCAAGGCCTTCATCGAGATGGTGGCGCGGCTCGGCTCTCCGGAAATGGCGGCTGATGTCCAGGAAAAGATGAAGCTCGAGGACATTGCGCCCTATCTCCGTTCCCTCTCGATCGAGCAGGAGAGTTCAGCCCCTGGCCGCTACATTGGCCGTTTCACGGTTCGCTTCCTGCCGCAGAAGATGCAGAAATTCTTCGCCGACCGGGGTGTGCGCCTGCCAGAGACCCAGGCGGACCCCATCGTCGTGCTGCCGGTCTACCGAGCGCCGGACGGCCTGAAGCTGTGGGAGGACAATCCGTGGCGGAAGGCGTGGATCGATCTCAAGGGCGAACAGGGCCTCGTGCCGATCATCGTGCCGTTGGGTGATCTTGAGGATACCGGCACCATCACCGCTGTGGATGCCGCGAACGGTGACGCGATCAAGCTGGACGCCGTGCGCAAGCGCTATGGCGCGCCGAGCCTTCTGGTGGCGCAGGCCCAGCCTGCGGAGGGCGGCGGCGTCCATGTCTATATCGAAGGCGCGACAAAGCTTGGCGATGTGAAGGTGAACAAGATCTACGAAGCGGAGGGTGGAAGCCCGCAGGGCGCGGAAAGTGCTGCCGTCGCGGCCTTCCAGGCCATGCTGGTCAAGACCTATCAGGAAGAATCCGCGAAGACCGCGGCAGCCGAGGCCGCCCGCAGTGCCAGCCGCATCCAGTCGATTTCGGTTTCGGTTCCCTTTTCGTCGCCGCGCGAATGGAACGCCATCCGCTCCCGCATCCTGTCCACGCCCAATGTGAACGGGGTTGATCTCTCGTCACTGTCGGCCGATGGTGCGGTCATCAAGCTGGTGTTCACCCGTACCATGGAGGAACTGCAGGAGAATATGCGGGCGGCGGGACTCAACCTCGTCCAGTCGGGGCCGGCCTGGATCATCCAGTCGATGTGACCGGAAAGGAGGAAGGCATGCGCAACCTTCCGAATCTTATCTCGCTGATGCGGCTGCTTCTCGTGCCGCTCACCGTCTGGCTGATCATTTCGGATGCCTTCGGCTGGGCCTTCATCACCTTCATGGTGGCTGGTGTTTCGGATGGGATCGACGGCTTCCTGGCACGGCGCTTCGACTGGCGCACACGGCTCGGCGCCTATCTCGACCCGCTGGCCGACAAGGCGCTGCTTGTGTCGGTTTATGTAACGCTGGGCTTTGTCAAGGAGCTTCCGGCGTGGCTCGTCATCATCGTGGTGTCGCGCGATGCGCTGATCGTCGGGGCGGTCGTGCTGTCGCGCCTCATGGACCATCCGGTGCACGTGGCGCCGCTGATGATCAGCAAGTTGAACACGCTGGCGCAGATCAGCTTCGCGGTGGCGGTTCTGGGCTTTGCGGCGGCCGGACGGCCGATCACCACCCTTGTGGAATACGGGAGCATTCCTGTCGCGCTGTTGACGGTGCTCTCCGGTGCCGCCTATCTGAAAGAATGGCTCCGCCACATGGCGGAAGAGCCGAACGAGGACAGAAGACCGTGACACTGCAAAAACAGGTTCTGATCTGGGCCATCTCGCTGGCGGTGCTGGTGTTCTTCCTGTGGGCCTTCAGCGCGATCCTGCTGCCGTTCATCGCAGGGCTGGCGCTGGCCTATTTCCTTGATCCGGTGGCGGACTGGTTGCAGAGGCTCGGCTTCTCCCGGCTCGCTTCCGCTGTGGTCATTGTGTTCGCCTCGCTGTTCCTCCTGGTGCTGGCGCTGATCATCGTGGCGCCGATGGTGACCGATCAATTGTCCAAGTTGGCGGGAGACCTTCCCACCCTTGTCCAGTCACTGACCCAGCGCTTCGACCTGTTCGCGCCGCAGTGGGCGAAAGACCTGCTGAGCCGCAGCGGCGCAGACATTCAAGGCTCCATGACGCAGTTTGCCGGCAAGGCGGCCGATTGGCTGCTGGGCGTGCTGAAGACGGTGCTCTCGGGCGGCCTGGCGCTCGTCAACCTCATCTCGCTTCTCGTGGTCACGCCGATCGTCGCCTTCTACCTGCTGGTGGACTGGGATGACATGATTGACACGATTGACGGCTGGGTACCGCGCGAACATGTCGAGACGGTGCGCAGCCTCGGCCGCGAGATCAACAGCGCCATGGCGGGCTTCATCCGCGGGCAGGGCACAGTCTGCCTGCTGCTCGGCGGATTCTATGCCGTGGCTCTGTCAACGGCCGGGCTGAATTTCGGGCTTGCCGTTGGTATTCTTGCGGGCGCGCTTACCTTCATTCCCTATGCCGGCGCGCTGATCGGCGGTATCCTCGCCATCGGCCTCGCGCTGGTGCAGTTCTGGCCGGACTACTGGTCGATCGGGCTGGTCGTCGGCATCTTCGCCCTCGGGCAGTTCCTGGAGGGCAATTTCCTGTCGCCCAAGCTGGTGGGCAAGAGCGTGGGCCTTCACCCGGTGTGGCTGATGTTCGCGCTGTTCGCTTTCGGCTATGTCTTCGGCTTCGTGGGCCTGTTACTTGCTGTACCGATGGCCGCGGCGGCGGGCGTGCTGGTGCGGTTCGGCCTCAAGCAATATCTGTCGAGCAGGCTCTATCTCGGCAGTGGCCGGGCTACTCACCCCGAGCGGCCGGCGCAATGACGGGTGGTTCCGGCCGCCAGCTCGTGCTGGATCTTCCACTCCGCACGGCGCTGGGCCGCGAGGATTTTCTGGTGACGCCCTCCAATGCGGGTGCGGTGGCGATGATCGACCGTTACCCCGACTGGCCGCATTACGGTGCGGTGCTGGTGGGCGAAGCAGGCAGCGGCAAGTCCCATCTGCTTGAGGTGTGGCGGCAGGCTTCCGGGGCGCGGCTGGTGCTGGCGAAGGACCTCGGCCTCGAGCCGCCGGACGGATTGCTGGCGGGCGGCGCGCTTGCCATCGACGACGCACCGGGCAGCGCGCTGGACGAGCGTGCGCTGTTCCACCTGTTCAACCTGGCGAGGCAACTGGGCTCGCATGTGTTGATTGCCAGCGAGGCCGACCCCGCCAACTGGAAGGTCAGGCTGCCTGATCTTGCCTCGCGGCTCAAGGCGCTTGCCGTGGCGAGGCTGGATCCGCCTGATGACGCGCTTCTGCGCGGCGTTCTTGTCAAGCTCTTCGCGGACCGGCAACTGGTGATCGAGGAGCCACTGATTTCCTACCTCATGCTTCGGATGCCGCGCTCGCTCGAGGCGGCGCGCGCCCTTGTGGCCAGCATCGACAGGCTGGCACTCACCGAGAAATCCGCCGTTACGCGCGGTCTTGCCGCCCGCGTGCTGCGCGAGATGGTGGAGCCCGGAATGTTTCCGGAGGACGGCTAGGGCAGCGTCACGGGAAGGGTTCACCGAACTGTCATGTGGCTGCTATACTCGCCGAAAATCCGGGTGGACCTGAAAGAGTATCATGAACGAGCAGCTTCCCGTTACAACGCGAACCATCACCCCCGATACGCCGGAGCGTTTCATCAACCGGGAGATTTCCTGGCTGGGCTTCAACATGCGGGTGCTGGAGGAGGCCCGCAACTTGG
>JBIIGF010000104.1:0-6284 GCA_044236665.1 Aestuariivirga sp.
GTGGCGAAGGCCTTGGCGCAGGATTCGTCCTTCAGCGCTTCCCAGTTGGGAAGTCCGGGGCAGGCTTCCTTCATGTAAGTGGGATACCACCATTCTTCCTTGGCTTTCATGCCGGTCGGGCCGAACACCTCGACCTTGCCGGTGGCCGTGGCGGCGTCCATCGCCTCGCGGCCCGTCGTCTCCCACATTTCCATGGCGACATGCAGGTCGCCATTCTGCAGGCCCGCGAACTGCGCGAGATAGTCGGCCTGCACATATTCAACGTTGATCCCGGCCTTCTTCAGGACCTCGCCCATGATCTGCGTGGTGATGAGCTGGCCTGTCCAGTCATGCAGGGTCAGCTTGATCGGGTCCGGGGAATCTGCGGCCGCCGCGGGCTCCATGATGGCCGAAGCCAGCATCCCCGCGAAGGCCAGCGCCGTGAGGTGGCGTAATGGCTTCCTGTAGGTCATCGTCTTCTCCCTGTGTCTCTTTGTGCCGGGTCTTCCGCCCGCCAGAGCCTGAGGCTCTGTAAAGATTAAGGGACCTATGGGATTGGCTGTCAATCGCCTTTTGTGGTTTTTTGGCGTATTCTTGCCCGGATTTGTGGCATTCAATGTGTTTCTGGCGGGTCGCGCGATGATTTCGAAACGGCATGGTGAGATACTCAAGCTTCTGGAGCTTCAGGGCAGCGCGTCGATCGCGGCCATGGCCCGCCAGCTTGGCGTGTCCACCGAAACCATCCGCCGCGATGTCCGCCCGCTGGTCGAATCGGGGTCCGTGGTGCGCATCCATGGGGCGGTGGGGCTCGCGGGCCAGCTCGGCGAAGCACCCTTCGCGCGCCGCATGCGCGACAATGCGGCCGCCAAGAAGGCCATCGCCCGGCATGTGGCCAGCACCATCCGCGATGGTGAATCGGTCATGCTCGACACCGGCACGACGACGAGCTTCCTCGCGCGTGCGCTCATCGGTCATCGCAAGCTCACCGTGGTGACCAATTCATCCGACATCGCACGGACGCTCGCCACCGTGAACGGCAACCGGGTCTATATGGCGGGCGGCGAATTGCGCAGCGACTCAGGAGCGGCCTTCGGCAGTTCCGCGGTGGATTTCGCCAGCCGCTTCTTCGTTCAGCACGCCGTCATTTCGGCGGGTGCGATTGATGCCTCAGGTGTCATGGACTTCGATCTTCATGAAGCGGAATTCGCCCGCATGGTGCTGTCACGCGGGCAGCGGCGCGTGGTGGTGAGCGATTCCTCGAAGTTCGGCTGCCGTGGCTTCGTTCAGGTCTGTGAACTGGGCGCCCTGTCCGAACTGGTGACGGAACTTGCGCCGTCAGGCCCGCTGGCGGCCGCCTTGGCTGCTGCCGGCGTGAAGGTCGCAATTGCCTGATGCCGCGTGCTGGCGAGGCCTCGCGAGCCTCCCCAGCGCATCAACGCTGCAAGCCAAGCCGGATCTGCTTTTCGATCTCGATCAGGGCAAAGAACACGATGCCGATGCCAATGATGATGAGCCCTTCTTCGAAAGGAACCGGACGGGTGCCCAGTGCCGCCTGCAAAGGCGGCAGATAGGTAACGGCGAACTGCGCTGCCGTGATGGCGATGACAACCGCCCACACCACCTTCGTGCCGCGCACTGCGGCAAAGGTCAGGGAGGTGCCGTGGATGTTGCGGATGAAGAACAGGTGGAAGATCTCGAGCACAACCAGCGTGTTCATCGCCATGGTCTGTGCCAGGGCCACCGGATAGCCCTTGTCGACGGCATAGGTGAAGACGCCGAAAACGGCGGCGAGGAAGAGAATGCCCACCAGCACAACATGCCAGACCAGTTCACCCGACAGGATCGGCGCGTCGCGGCGGCGCGGCGGCCGCGCCATGGTGCCGGCCTCCGTCGGTTCGAAGGCGAGTGCGATGCCGAGCGTGATGCCGGTGATGAGATTGACCCACAGGATCTGCACTGCCGTCACCGGCAGCGCGAGCCCCATCAGCAAGGCAAGCACGATCGTCAGGCCTTCGCCGGTGTTGGTCGGCAAGGTCCAGCTGATGACTTTCTTCAGATTGTCATAGACGGTCCGCCCCTCGCGCACGGCGGCTGCGATGGAGGCGAAGTTGTCGTCAGCCAGTACGAGGTCCGCTGCCTCCTTGGCGGCTTCCGAACCCTTCCGGCCCATGGCAATGCCGACATCGGCACGCTTCAGTGCGGGTGCGTCATTCACCCCGTCGCCCGTCATTGCCACCGATAATCCGCCCGCCTGCAGCGCGGTGACGAGCCTAAGCTTGTGTTCCGGGCTGGTGCGCGCGAAGACATCAACCGACGCGGCTTCGATCTGCAACTGGGCATCATCGAATGTGTCGATATCCGCCCCGGTCAGGACATGGGCGGGATTGGCAAGCCCGATTTCGGCGGCGATGGCGGCCGCCGTGCCGGCATGGTCACCGGTGATCATCTTCACCCGTATGCCTGCGGCGCGGCACTCCGCAACGGCAGCCACTGCTTCGGGCCGCGGCGGATCAATCAGGCCGACAAGCCCGAGGAAGCTGAGGCTGCCATCGAGTGCCGCCGCATCGATCCCGTCGCCATCTTCGCGGCGCTCGGCAAGGGCCAGCACCCGGAGCCCGTGGCTGGCCAGCGCATCAGCCCGCCCGTGCCAGTGTCCTCCGTCGATGTCCTTGCACATTCTGAGCACGCGCTCGGGTGCTCCCTTCACATAGGTGACAGGCCCTTGCGGCCCATCGGTCATCACGGCCATGAAGCGGTGGCGGCTGTCGAAGGGAATGGCGTCGCGCCGCTTGGCCTGATAGGCGCCCACCTTGCCCGCAAAGGCAAGGAGTGCTCCTTCCATGGGGTCGCCCTCAATCATCCAGTGCCCATCACGGTTGTGAAGGGCCGCGTCGTTGCACAAGGCGGCCGCACGGGCCAGCGCCGTCAGGTCGCCTGCGGGCGTCACAGTGCCGTGCGGCGCGTAGCCTTCGCCCGATATGGTAAAGCTGCCGTCCGCTGTTTCAGCCGCGGCCACCATCATCTCGTTGCGGGTCAGGGTGCCTGTCTTGTCGGTGCAGATCACCGACACCGAGCCGATCGCCTCGATCGCCGGCAGGCGGCGGACGATCGCGTTGCGCTTCGCCATGGCCTGCACGCCGATGGCCAGCGTAATGGTCATCACGGCCGGCAGCCCCTCGGGGATCGCCGCGACCGCGACGCCGACGACAGCCATGAACAGGTCTGAAAAAGCGTGGTGGCCGACCGCATAGCCATAGAGCAGGAGCAGCCCCGACACGAGCAGGATCAGGAATGACAGCCAGCGGGCGAAGTGGTCCATCTGCGCAACGAGCGGCGTGGTGATCTGCTCGATCCCCGCGAGGAGACCGCCGATGCGGCCGATTTCCGTGTCAGGCCCTGTCGCCACCACAACGCCACGTGCCGTGCCCTGTGTCACAAGCGTGCCGGACCACAGCATCGGCTTGCGGTCGCCCAGCGGCGCATCCCGCGCCACGGCGGCTGCCGTCTTCTCCGCCGGAACCGATTCGCCCGTGAGAATGGCTTCCTGGGCGGCCAGCCCGCGCGCTTCGAGCAGGCGGAGGTCGGCAGGCACCTTGTCGCCCGCCTCCAGAAGAACGATGTCTCCCGGCACGAGGCGCGATCCATCGACGCTGATGCGGCTTCCTCCGCGCAGTACCGCGGCGCGCGGCGCCAGCATGCCGCGGATCGCTGCCATTGCCTTCTCGGCCTTTCCCTCCTGCAGGAAGCCGATTGCCGCATTGGCCAGCACCACGGCGAGGATCACGCCGGTATCGACCCAGTGCTGGAGGCCAGCTGTCACCGCAGCCGAGAACAGCAGCACGAAGATCAGCACATTGTTGAACTGGGCGAGAAACCGCATGAGGGGGCCGCGCTGCCGCCCCTCTGGCAGCATGTTCGGCCCATACTGCGCCAACCGGCGCGCCGCCTCTTCTGTGCTCAGCCCGTCCGGGGTGGCGTCAAGTGCCGCAAGACACTCGGCGGCGGAACATGTGTGGGGATCAGCGAGCCCCATGTCACCGCGCCGTATATCCACCATCGATCACGATTTCCGCGCCGGTCACGAATTTCGCCTCCTCCGAGGCCAGCCACACGACGGCCCAGGCAATGTCATCGGGCTCGCCCATGTGGCCCAGCGGATGGACGCTGCCGGCCGCCGCCTTGGCAGCCTCAAGGTTGTCCGAGGTTGCGCGGAGATGGTTCTCGACCATCGGCGTCCAGATATAGCCGGGGTGGATGGAGTTCACGCGGATCTTCTCCGGCGCGTAGGTGATGGCGTCATTCTTGGTCATCAGCCGCACGGCACCCTTCGACGCATGATAGGCGGCGATGCCGCCGACCCCGATCAAGCCGGCAATCGACGAGAGATTGATGATCGAGCCGCCGCCCGCCGCCCGGAGATGCGGGATCATGTGCTTGGTGCAGAAGAACACGCCCTTGACGTTGATGGCCTGCACGCGGTCCCACTCGGCTTCCGTCACCTGGTCGGTTGCGGCGGGAGAACCCGAAATCCCAGCATTGTTCACCAGCACATCGAGCCTGCCGAAGCGTGAAGCCGCGGCAGCAATCGCCTGCGCGATGGAACCTTCGCTGCTGACGTCAACGTCCCAGAAGGCGGCGTCGAAGCCACGCGCGGCCAGTTCCGCAGCGAGGCTCGAGCCCTCTTTCTCCAGAATGTCGAAGATGGCGATGCGCGCGCCTTCTTCCGCCATGCGTATGGCGCAGGCGCGCCCGATGCCAACGCTTCCCCCGGTGATAACTGCGGTCTTTCCAGAAAGCCTGTTCATGCGGTTTCTCCTCAGCGTCAGAGCCAAACATCAAATCATCTGCCCGACGTTCCCGCTGCCGCATTGATCGAGCGCAATCCCAAGATTAAGAATTGTTCATGTATCGGAGGGTCGTCCTGTTGTAACATTCAGTCATGGAGGATCATGCATGAGTGTCCGCGACATCCTTGTTCACCTGAAATCACATGAAGACTGGTCGCCACATATCGACCATGCGATCAGCACGGCGAAGCTGTTCTCGGCGCATCTCCGCGCCCTTGTCACCTTTCACGAGGTGGTGATGCTGCGCAGCCTTTCGCGCCACGCCGGCAAGAGTCTCGAAGAGCAGATGCAGCGGGACGCCGCCATCGCCGATGGCCTCAAGGCCAGGTTCCTGAACGCCTGCGCCGAAGCCGGCGTTGCCTGCTCCTTCGATACGGCGGAAGGGGCGGCTGGGGAACTGGTGCCCTGGGCTTCCCGCCTCCATGACCTGACCATCATCGAACAGCGTCAGCCCGGTGTTGACGAACTGGGGTTCGACGCGGCCGAAGAGACGGCGCTGAGTGCGGGCCGTCCGGTGCTCCTCATTCCGCGCGAGGGGCGGTTCGATCCAGCACCGCAGCATATTCTTGTGGCCTGGAACGGCAGCGCCATGGCGGCCTCTGCGGTGCAGGGCGCTCTGCCTTTCATTGAGCGGGCCAAGAAGGTGACGATCTGCTCAGGCGAGTTGCGCCTTCCCCTGAGGCCCGGCAGCCGCATTCCGGATCTTTCGATCGCGGGCCACCTCAGGAGGCATGTGGCTGAAGTGGCCGAGGAGAAGACGCAGCTCGGACCGGCGCAGGTGGGTGAGCACCTTCTCAACCGGGCGCATGAGCTTGGATGCGGCATGATCGTGATGGGCGCCTTCGGCCGATCGTGGTTCTCGGAATATCTGCTCGGTGGTGCGACCCGCCACATCCTGAAGCACATGAGCGTTCCGGTTCTGGCTGGCCGTTAGGCTGGCCGGCGCGGGCGCCGGGGCATCAGATCGCAGCAGTGGACGATGAGGAGCGCCGTAGCGGGCGTCAGCATCTGTCTGCCTCTCAGGACATGTCCCGATCCGGCCGCCGAAGGCAGTCTCCCACGGGTGATCGCGGTGGCGCGTCACATCGGCGCCAGCGTCACTGGCGCAGGGGGCGAGATCGACATTCCGCCAGTGAAGAGCAGGCTGGCGGAAACCATTCTCCGCATTCAGGAACAGATCAGATTCGCCGAGCAGGTAAGCCGCGCCCATGCCGAACGGCTGCTCGCCGAACTGGTCAGCGGGAGGCCTGCCGTGACGCGAGCCTCCCGTCTTGCTCTGGTTCAGTGCATGTGTGCGTCCGGTGCCTTGACGTCGAATCTGACCTCGACCGTGCCGGCCTTTTCGAAGGTGAGCTTCACCGTGAAGTGCTCGCCTGCCACGGGCGGCTGCTTGAGGCCCATGAACATCAGGTGCAGTGACTTCGGCTTCAACTCCACGGTCGTTCCGGCCGGAATGGA
>JBIIGF010000105.1:0-6269 GCA_044236665.1 Aestuariivirga sp.
AGTGGCCGGGAATGAAGAAGCTGGTCTTGAGGCCGTAGCGCTTGAACAGCGTCAGCAGGCGCGGCACGCCCACTTCGGTGGCGAAGATGCCGCGCTGGATATCGGAGGGCGAGTCACCGCCGCCATATGACCCGATCCAGCCGGCGACGGAGTCGATGTCGGTACCGAAGGCACACATGATTTTCTTGGCCATTGTCTTCTCCTCTGCGTGTTGCGCCGCGTCTGCGGCGGCGCTCTGTGGATTTACCAGGTGGTTTCCCAACCCGGGTCGGTCAGGCCCAGCGGATAGGCATGGGCGTAATCAAGTGGCGGGCGCACGACATATTTGCGGTCGAAGTCACACCACGGATAGGGTTGGCCGGAGCGCACGATATAGGCCCAGTCCGGATGCGCGAAAATCGGGCGGCCGATGGCCACCATATCGGCAGCACCGCTGGTGATCGCCGCCTCGGCCTGTGCCCCGTCGGCGATGCCGCCATTGGCGATCATCGGCAGGCCGCTGGCCGTGCGCAGCACCTTCGGCATCGGCGTCGGGTCACTGGGGTCGCGGTTGTCGAGATAGTTGAAGCTTGCCCAGTGGAGCGCGTCGTAGGCAGAGCCGCGCAGCGCCTTGCCGATGGCGGCGGCATAGCCAACACCACCCGGCCAGCTGCCGGTGAAGTCATCAACGCCATCCTGCGAGAGGCGCAGCGTCATGATCTTGTCGCGGCCGATGGCGGCGCGCACCTTCTCGCCGATCAGCGTGGCGAAGCGGATGTTGTTCTCCGGGCTGCCGCCAAATTCATCCGTACGCAGATTGGTCTTCGGCTGGATGAACTGGGAAACGAGGTAACCGTTGGCGCCGTGGATTTCGACGCCGTCGAAACCAGCCTCCATGGCCCGCGCGGCCCCTTCGGCAAAGCCCCGCGCCACGGCGTGGATCTCTTCCACGGTCAGCGCATGGGCCTGGCCGAACGTCACCTTGGGCCAGGGGCCGGAGATGTTGCGGATGGCCTTCTCGGCATCGGTGTCTGTGTAGAGAGACCAGCCCGGGCTCTGGGTTGCGGAGGCGCTGACCGGCGGCTTTCCGCCGAGCACGCGCGGATCGCTGACACGGCCGCCGTGCATCAGCTGCATGATGATCCTGGCGCCCTGGGCGTGCACAGCCTCGGCCACCTTGCGCCAGGCGGCCACATGCTTGGCCGTCACGATGCCCGGCTGCGAGAGATAGGACTTGGCGCCGAAGCCATCCTCCTCATAGGTGCCCTCGGTGATGATCATGCCCAGCCCGCCGCGCGCGCGGCGGGCGTAATAGGCCGTCATCTCGTCGGTCGGCGTTCCATCGAGATCCGCCATCTGCCGGGTAAGCGGCGCCATGGCGATGCGGTTGCGGATCGGCTGGCCCGCCAGTTCAAATGGCGAGAACAGATGCTTGTAGAGCTCGCTCATGACTGCCCCCTGATGATGTTTTCGGCACCAAGGGCAATGGAGAGAACCCTCGCATCCTGGCCATGCGCGCCCGACAGAAGGAAGGCGGTCGGCATGCCATTGGCGTCGGTGCCATTGGGAATGGACACACCGCACCAGTCGAGGAAATTGCCCAGCATGGTGTTGCGCAGCGTCTTGGCATTGTTGCGGAAGAAAACGTCATGGTCGGCCTCGAGCGGCGCGATAGGCATCGCCACATGCGGCGTCGTCGGGAAGGCGATCAGCGCATCCTCCATCATCGCTTCCGCCGCGGCGATCATCCGCTTGCGCGCCTCCATGAACAGCACGAGATCGACGGCGGTCATCTTGTCGGCCATCAGGATGCGCTTCACCACCCGCGCATCCATGCGGGCGGCGTCCGCCCCCTTCACCCGGTTCCAGTGCACGGCAAGCGCCTCGGCACCCAGAACATGGCCGCGCGCGGCGATGAGATCGAGAATCTCCTGCAGCAGCGGCATTTTCATACGGCGCACCTTGGCGCCAGCCTTGGCCAGCCGCGACAGCGATGCCTCGAAATTGCGCGCCACCGCCTCCTCGCAGCCATCGAACACCACCGTCTCGGGCACCAGGATGCGAAGCCCCTTGGGCGCGCTGGCCCTCACCTGCGGCTTCTTCAGCCCACGGAGCACCGCATCCGCCAGCACACAATCCTCCACGCTGTGGGCCAGGGGCCCCAGCGTGTCGAGCGACTTCGAGAGCGGGAACACGCCATCCATCGGATAATGGCCGGTCGAGGACTTGTAGCCGACAACACCGTTGAATGAAGCCGGAATGCGGATCGAGCCACCGGTATCGGTGCCGATGGCAAGCGGCACGATGCCCGCTGCCACGACAACGCCGCTGGCCGAGGAGGACCCGCCAGGCGAGCGGTGCACCTGCCTGTCATGCGGGTTGCGGGGTGTACCGTAATGCGGGTTGAGGCCGATGCCGGAATAGGCGAATTCGGTCATGTTGAGGCAGCCGATGCTGACAAGGCCTGCCGCCTTTCCCGCAGCGACGAGTGCGGCGTCGCGCATGGCAGGCGGATCACCCTTCAGCACCACCGAGCCCGCCGTGGTGACGCGCCCCTTCAGGTCGAACAGGTCCTTCCAGGCGATGGGAACGCCATCGAGAAGGCTTGCGGGCGCGCCGTCCTTCAGGCGCTTGCGCGCCGCGCGGGCTTCGGCCATGGCGCGGTTCTTGAGCGTTTCGACGAAGATCGCCCCGTCGCCCACCGCCGCGATGCGGCTGAAGGCATCCTCCGCGACCTCCACGGCATCGGCTTGCCCCTTGCGGAGTTTGCGGGCGAGATCGGCCGCAGTGGAAAAACTCATCTCACGTCTCCGAATGTCCGATCACGGTCGCGCCGGCTGGCTTCCAGCCGAGGTGGACGTTTTCACCCACCGCGAAGCGCCCGCCATATTTGTCGGCATGGCCTTCAAGGCCGATGCTCTCGCCATTGGGCAATGACACGGTCATCTGCACCAGGTGGCCGATCTGCTGAAGCCGCGTGATGGCAACGGGGATCATGGAGCCCGCATAGGCCGTATGGCTCTCCGCGGCGGCAGCGGCCGGAAGGACGTCAATCGCCTCGGCGGGCAGTACGAGGCTGGCCTTGCTGCCATTGCCAAGCGCCCGGGGCGCTGTGCCCGAGAGTACGCCGAAGGCGGTTTCGACGGCAGCGAGGCCCTCACCGGAGGATTTCACCGTGCCGGAGATCAGCGTGTTGCGGCCGATGAACTGCGCCACGAACAGGCTCTGCGGCCGGGTATAGAGTTCGTATGGAGCGCTGATCTGCTCGATGCGGCCCTGATTCATGACGACGATGCGGTCAGACAGCGCGAGTGCTTCCGACTGGGCATGGGTGACGAACACAAAGGTGATGCCAAGGCTGCGCTGCAAGAGCTTCAATTCATTCTGGATGCTCTTGCGGAGGTTCGCATCGAGCGCGCCCAGCGGCTCATCGAGGAGCAGGATATCGGGTTCGACCACCAGCGAGCGCGCAAGCGCGATGCGCTGACGCTGGCCGCCCGACAACCTGTCGGGGCGGAGGTCTGCAATGTCGGTGAGGTCGAGCTTGTCGAGGATGCGGTCCACCTTGCGGTCGCGCTCGGTGGCGGGCATGCCCTTCACATCGAGGCCGAAGCCCACATTGGCGCGCACACTCATGTGCGGGAACAGCGCATAGTTCTGGAAGATCATCGAGGTCGGGCGCTGCTCGGGCAGAAGATCGTTGATCCGCTGGCCGCGGATGTTGATATCGCCCGAGGTGATGCTTTCGAAACCGGCAATCATGCGGAGCGTCGTCGTCTTGCCGCAGCCCGAAGGGCCGAGGAAGGCGATGAATTCACCCTTGTCCACATCGAGGTTGAAGTCGATCACGGCCGGCGTGCCGTTATCGTAGACTTTGCCGATGTGTGAGAGCTGCAGGTCGTAAGCCACGCGCGGAACCTTGCTGATGAGAGGGCGGTGCACGGCCGGGGCGGTGCTGCCCCGGCCGGCGTCGTGAGGGAGAGAAGGATCAGGCCGAGAGGAACTCGTCCCACTTCTGCATCAGGTAGTCATACTCATCCGGCCACTGGTGCCAGTAGGCCACGTTGGCCGCGCGCGTCTCGAGCGAGCCGCCATCGCGCAGGTCGCCTTCCTTGATGCCACGGTCGGGAGCGCCAACCCACGGCTTGCCTTCGTACCAGAAGGCGTACTTCTCGGGCGCCATGGCGTCCTTGACGTTGGTGGTGGGCGAGTAATAGCCCTGCTCCGACACGGCCACGGCCGGCGGGCCCGAGAGCCAGTAGTCGGCATAGGCGGTGACGGCGTCCATGTTCGGCGAACCATTGATGCCCATGACGCCGATGGCCCAGCCGCGATAGCCTTCCTTCACCGTGGCGTAGGAGCACTGCACGCCCTGCGCCTTCACGGCCATGACGGCCGGCTGCCAGGCATCCGCCAGCACCATTTCGCCCGAAGCGAGCAGGTTGACGAGTTCGCCGAAGTCGCCCCACAGGGCGCGGAACTGGCCATCCTTCTTCTTCGAGATCAGGAACTTCGCGGCTTCGTCGATCGCAGCCTTGTCCGGGTTGCCGGGGTTCGGCACGTTCAGGAGGCCGAGCGAGTTCATCGCCAGAACGGCCTGGCCGAAGGCGATGAGCGGGTCGACGTTGAGGCCGGTCTTGCCCTTGAACTTGGGGTCGAACAGCGCCGTCCAGGTCGAGGCTTCCTCGGCCGAGACGAGGTCGGGGCGGTAGCCAATCGAGTCGTAGTTGTAGACGGTCGGGACCATCCACAATTCGGTCTGGGCTTCGTCCTTCCAGATCTGGCCGACGATCTGGGCCTTCTTGTCCCACTTGTCCGAACCCTTGGTGAAGGTGTCGCGGATGTTGGCCCAGTTCTTGAGCGCCGAGGTGGCGATCGGGGCGGCCTTGTCGGTCGCGGTCATGGCGGGCAGGCGCTCGCCGATGATTTCCCAGCAGTCATAGGCGTTGGAGCCGGAAAGAAGTTCCGTCTGGGTGTTGGGGAAGATGTCGGCCTTGCCCGACACGGCCTTGACGCCCGACTTTTCCTTGAAGTCGTTGAGGATGCGCTCCTGCACCGTGACCGACAGGCCGACGGTACGCAGTTCCTCGTCCGCCAGATTGGCCGCGAAGGCCTGCTGGGAACCGAAGGGCGCGAAGGGCACAGCACCCGCCGCGACGGCCAGACCGCTGGCCGTTCCCTGCAGGAAGCGGCGGCGGGAGATATTGTAGTGACGCATTCGTTAGTCTCCTCCTAGTGTTTTTCAGTCGTAAACTCGTCTCGTCAGTAACGGCCGACGAGGAGGCCACCATCCACCACCACCGTTTGCCCGGTCATGTAGCGCGCGGCGTTGGAAGCAAGGAACAGGATGACATCGGCAATGTCCTCGGGCTCGCCGATGCGGCCCATGGGAATGAATTCTCCGGCCTTGTCGGCCTCGGGGCCCAGCGAATGCTCCTTGGAGAGCAACTGCGCGGTGCGAATGTAGCCGGGCGCAATGCCGTTCACCCGGATGCCATCGCGCGCCAGTTCAACGGCAAGTCCGCGCACCAGACCCACGACGCCCGCCTTGGCGGAGGAATAATGCACATGCTCGTCCCAGCCATAGGCGACGCCCATGATGGAGGACACGGCCACAACGGACCCCTTCTTCGCCGCCTTCATGGCGGGCAGTGCGGCACGCACCACGCGGAAGATGCCCTTGAGGTCGATGTCGAAGGTGAAGTCCCACTTCTCGTCGGTGAGTTGCGGCAAGGGCACCTTGTGGGCGATGCCGGCGTTGGCCACGATCGTGGCGATGGCGCCATGCTTCTTCTCGACGGCGGCCACCACCGCATCCGCCTGCTCGGTCGAGCGCACGTCGAGCTTCATGAATTCGGCCGACCCGCCCGCCGCGGCGATTTCCGCGACGACGGCGTTGCCTTCCTTCTCGAGGATGTCGGTTACCACCACATGATAACCCGCCTTGGCGAAGGCCTTGGCGCTGGCACGGCCGATGCCGATGCCGGCGCCGGTGATGAGAACGGTATCCGTCATAGCATCACGTCTCCTGAATTGGGGCCGAGTGTCTGGCCCACGAACAGCGAGGCTTCGGGCGAGCACAGGAAGGCGACTGTCGCCGCCACCTCGTCCGGCTCACCGAAACGGCCGAGCGGCAGGCCCGCCGCCTTGGCGTTGCGCCAGTCCTCCGACAGCGCCATGACGAGGGGCGTGTTGATGGGGCCGGGCGCCACGGCATTCACCCGCACGCCATCGGCGCTGACCTCGCGGGCCAGTGCCTTGGTCATGCCGATGATCGCCGCCTTTGCGGC
>JBIIGF010000106.1:0-6248 GCA_044236665.1 Aestuariivirga sp.
TTGTGGATCTTCGCGCCCTTGGCGCCGCTCTTGCCCGGCACATAGGCTGAAATCTCCAGAATGCCGGACTTGGGCTGCGGGCGGAGCGAATGCGGAACGGTCATGGAAACACCTTGAGGGGACGCGGGTAGCGTCCGGCGATGCGGATGCCTGGAAAAGCTGAGCGTATATGACGAAGCTGCTGACTGTCTTCCTCCAGAAAGCCCGGCAAGCTGGTCAGTGACCACGTGCCTGACTGTGCCTGCCACAGATGAGAAAGGCCGGATTGCGCCGGATGGCCCACGATGAGGGTCTCATCGTCACCACTCGGCTGCGGTTCGGCATGACCAAAAACCAGAAACGGGGGTGCTCCGTCTGTGCCAGTAACGGGCAGACGGCCAATCACGGTGGCACCGCCTGCAGCACCAGCGGCGAATGGTTCGGCCCAACCAGATGTGGTGGAAAGGATGGCGAGATCACCATGGGTCTGACCAACAGCCAGGAATGCGTCGCCCATATCGGAATGTAACCGCACCTCCATTCCGGGGAAGTTTTCGGCAATGACAACCCGGCTCGGGATGTCTTCGCCCAGCGCCCGGTCCACATGAAGCGTGATGCGGGCCTGGGATTGGGTGGATGCCGACAGGATGACCCGCCAAAGCCGCACCACCAGATCAGGCGGCACGCCTGTTCCGGCCCGTGCGAGGAGGCGGCGCAACATGGTGGCTTCGCGGGCTGGACGGAATGGGGAGGAAGCGATCGAACCGTCCTGGGATTTTGCTGCCCGAACCTTGGCGGTGGCCGCAAACCGCCGCAGCAACAGGTCGACCATCGCATCATCAATGATGTCGATCTCTCGCCTCAGCGCATCAAGAGGGTGGTCGGGTTTGGGATTTATCATCGTCAGGCGGGCTCGCTCAGGCATAATTCAAGGCCCGGGGGGTTCTGCCAGGGCGGGGTATTCATAGGCTCCGGGCCAAGAAAAAAGCAATCCTGTCCTAGGGATCGGCCTCCATGCGCCCAGAGGCTGGCACAGGTGCAAGCGCAGGCCGGAACCGCGGCGAAAAGCGCCTCAACCGCTTGCCGGAGGTCATCGCGTAGATCTGCTTGACAGCCTCGACGATGATGACACCGGACAAGGCCGGCATCACCCGTGCACCGACACTTTCCATGACAGGGGCAGCCGACAAAACGGCACTGCTGGCCGAGGGCGGGAAATACAAGGCTCGCGACCACGAGACGACTGAAAACTGGCTTTGCTTCAGAAGTGCCGAAAGCTGTGGCCGCGAAAACGGCTGACCATATCCGAAGGGGGAACTGTCAAACCGGGCCCACATGCCCCGCCGGTTTGGCACCACCAAAAACAGCCGCCCCTGCGGCGCCAGTACCCGCCAAATTTCGCGCAACATCTCGCCCGGTGCTTCCGTCAACTCCAGCGCATGGACGGCGAGTGCCACATCAACAACACTCTCGAGGAGTGGAAGATCGCATTCGTCAACAAGCGCTGACTGAACCGCTCCATCTTCCGGCCACCGGAAAACCCCTTGCCGCGCCATCATGAAAGCAAGCTGCGCTTCAGGCCTCCCAATGCCATCTGTGAGGTAGGGCGTAGCATAGCCAAGCCCCATGACGCGCCCACCCGGAACGCCCGCCAGCTTCGGACGGAGGCAGCCAGACAGTGCACGCCGGGTGGCCAAACCCAGTCGACTGCCGTAGAACTCCCGAAGATCAACGATATCCATCGAAACCCTACATAAACTGCGAAGGCGAAGAGATCACCCCCCTTGCAAGTACTATTGGGAGAAGCCCCATGTCTCAACTCGAATATATCCAGTTTATCTGCCGGTCCGACAATTATGGCGTCCTTGTCCATGATCCCAGGACGGGCCAGACCGCCAGTATTGATGCACCGGATGGTGCGGAGATCGAACGGCAACTGAGGCAACGCAGCTGGCGGCTCACCCACATTTTCACAACTCACCATCATGGCGATCATGTTGAAGGCAATGCGGCCCTACAGGCCCTGTATGGCTGCGATATCATCGGACCAGAAGATGAGGCTGATCGCATCCCAGGCCTCAACCGACCCATTTCTGGCGGCGGGAGCTTCGCCTGGGCTGGGTATGAGGTTCATGTTCTGGGTTGCCCTGGTCATACCAGCGGTCATATCGCCTATCATATGCCTGCGGCGAAGGTCGTATTTGCCGGCGATACCCTGTTTTCGCTGGGCTGCGGCCGGGTCTTCGAAGGATCATTGGCTGAGATGTTCGGCGCGGTGAGCCAGTTTGCCCGGCTGCCGCGGGAAACCCTGCTCTATTGCGGCCATGAGTATACCCAGTCCAATGCACGGTTTGCCCTGTCCGTAGAACCAGGCAATGCGGCACTCCAGAAACGGGCGGCAGAGGTGGACGTAATGCGCGCGGGGGGCCTGATGACATGCCCGTCCACGATCGGAGCGGAACTTGAAACCAATCCATTCCTGCGGACGCAAAGTCCCGAAATCAGGACCGCTCTCGGGCTGACGCAAGCGACGGACGCTGAGGTTTTCGCGGAACTTCGCCGCCGCAAGGATATCTTCAGGTAGCCCCAACTGGCGCGCGCCTGAACAGCATGTCCTTCGCCGCGATCACTGCACCCGCCGTGATGAGGAGACAGGCCGCAAGTACCGGCCATGTGAATGGGGCAAAGCCTGCGGCGACAAGAACCAGCGTGGAGAGCAGCGGCGACGCATAGGAAGCAGCGCCCAGCACCATGATGTCTCCATGCTTCACGCCATAGTCCCAGGTGTAGAAAGCCGCGCCGACCGGAAGCAGGCCAAGCCCGAGCACCGCGCCCCATTGCACGGCATTTTCGGGCCAGACAGTCGTTTCAAACAAGACATGGCAGATAGCAGACAGCAATGCAGTGACCAGGCAGAAGCCGGCCACCACATCGGTGGAAACCTGACCGAAGCGACGGGAGAGAACCGAATAGCCGGACCAGATCAACGAGCAAGCGAAAGCGAGCAGATGGCCTGTCTGAAAGCCCTGTGACAATGAAAAGCCTTTGCCGCCCGTAATGATGACGGCGGCTCCGATGAGGCCGAGCGCTACGCCAATCAGATGATGGAGTTTCAGCTTTTCCCCCGGGAGAAAGGCGGAAAACACCACGAGGAACAGCGGCCAGAGATAGGCTATGAGGCTCACCTCCACCGGGGGTGCGGCACGGATGGCACTGAAATAGACGAAATGATAGCCGAACAGACCAACGACTCCTACCAGCCAAACCTGCCAGTTCTGGTGCAGCGAGGCGAAGGCTCCCTTCCGGAATGGCCACGAAACGGCCCCCATGAGGCCACCGACCAGAAAGGTCATCGCGGCGAGCTGGAAGGGTGGAACCTTGCCGCTGGCAGCGGTCATGAGAGCGAGCAACGCCCACATCAGGACCGCCGTGAAACCAATGAATGTCGCGGTGGAGCGCTGCATCAAGACAATTTCCGCTTACGGCGATTGAACCAGTTATCGCCGAAGATGGAGATTAGGACTGCGCCAATGATGATGGCACCCCCGATGAATGCGGATTGCGCGGGCACTTCGCCAACGCCCAGCCAGGTCCATAAGGGATTGAGAACGGCGTCCAGCATAACGATGAGTGAAAGCGTCACGGCGGGAACGCCTTTGGCGCCCTTCGCGTAGAAGATGAGGGGAATCGACAGCTGAACCGGCCCCATGATGGCCAAAAGAAGGAGGATTTCGAACGGCACCTGGAAACCACCGCCCGGATGGCCAGCGAACAGATAGCCACAGACACCTGCTACCAAAAACGTAACGAAACCGCCTGTACAGATTGCGGGGACCATGTCGATTCCACGGTAGCGGCGAAGCAGCACTGTCTGCGCAGCGAATGACAACGGCACGAGCAGCGGCACCAGAATGCCGATGAGATTGCCGGCTGAGACATTGTCCCAGGCAATCACCCCGACGCCAACGAGAGCCATGAAGGCCGCAAACCAGGAAGCAAGCGATGGCCGCTCGGCCGTGATCCAGGGGCTCAGCAGTCCGGTGAAGATCGGGGACAGGGCCCCGATAACCGACACAGTGGCTGTGCCTGCAAGGGTGAGGGACGTGACGTAGAGCGTCGAACCCGCCGTGAAAAAAGCCGCCGTCGCCAACAGGGCGAACAACGGGATCTCGCGGAACTTGCTGGCCGTATCCCGCCCATAGACCGCTACAAGATAAGCCAGCAGGAAAACCGACATCCAGAAGCCGCGCCAGCAGTTGATCTGCCAGCCGTCGAGCCCCGGCATGAAGCGGACGAAAACCCCAGCGAGGCTCCACCCGATCGTGGCGAGCAGGACATATATGATGCCCGTTCCATATCCCAGAGTGGACCCGCCCATGGTGTGATGTCTGATTCGCTCCTGCCCCGATTTGTATTTGCCCGGTCGAAACGCCGCCCGCAACGGCAGAACGACAATATGAAAAGGCCGGGCGTTGAACCCGGCCTTTCTTGCCCGACACGATGTAAAGGTTCAGGCGCGGAGGGTCTTGTTCTCCGGGTCATAGGGGCTTTCACCAATGACGGTTGCCTTGAAGAGCTTACCGAGGATCTTGATCTCAAGCTCGGTACCGACCGCAGAATGCTCCGGACGCACCATGCCAAGCGCCAGGGACTTGTTTACACGGAAGCCGAAGCCGCCATTGGTGGCGCGGCCGATGAGCTGGCCGTTGCGATACAGAGGCTCCGAGCCGCGGGCATCCGAATCCTTGTCGGTCACCCCGTGCACTTCCATAGTGACGAAGTTCCAATCAAGGCCCTTCTCCTTTGCAGCCACCAGCGCATCACGGCCGATGAACTGGCCCTTGCTGGGGTGAACAAAGCGATCAAGACCCGATTCATAGGCATTGTACTCGATCGACAGTTCGCGTGGCACGAGGCGGTAGCTCTTCTCAATCGACAGAGACGACATGGCCTTGATACCATAGGGCCGGATGCCGAATTCCTTGCCCGCTTCCATCAGCGCGTCAAACAGCGCGATCTGCTGCTCGATCGGGTGATGGAATTCCCAGCCAAGCTCGCCGACGAAGTTCACGCGCAGCGCGTGCGCGGTGCAGGTCCCCACGCTGATCTCCTTGCCAGAAAGCCACGGGAAGGCCTCATTGGAAAGGTCAGCATCGGTGAGTTTCTGCAGCACCTTGCGCGAGTTGGGGCCAGCAAGAACCAGAACGCCGAAGCGGGTTGTGATGGCGTTGAGCCGCACCGAACCATCTGTTGGGCAAAGCTTGCGAAGATAGTCATGGTCATGGCGCTCGTAGGCGCCGGCCGACACGAGATAGAAGCGGCCGGGGGCCCATTCATATACCGTGAACTCCGCGCGCACACCGCCGCGGGGGGTGAGCAGATGGCACAGCGCGATGCGGCCCATCTTCTTCGGGATCTTGTTCGCGAGAATGGATTCCAGCCACTCGCGTGCGCCAGGGCCGGAGACTTCCATCTTGGCGAAGGCCGACATGTCCTGGATGCCGACATTGCTCATGACATTGCGGCATTCCTCACCCACGAACTTGAAATAGTTCGAGCGGCGGAATGACCACTTCTCGACGATGCGTCCATCCTCCGTAGGCGGAGCATAATTATGGTTGGTCAGCACATCCGGGCTGGCAAGCTCTTCCTTGGTGAGCGCGTAATCCTTGGGGGCAAACCAGCCGGGGCGTTCCCAGCCATAGACCGAACCGAATACCGCGCCCAGGTCCTTCATGCGGTCATAGACAGGCGTACGCTTCAGCGGCCGAGCGGCAACACGCTCTTCATCCGGGTAATGCGGGGTGAAGACATTTGCGTAAGCCTCTTCGTTCTTCACCTTCAGGTATCCGCGCGTCGCGTAGGGACCGAAGCGGCGTGGATCAACGCCCATCATGTCAATCGAGGGTTCGCCTTCGACGATCCATTCGGCTAGCTGCCAGCCTGCGCCACCCGAAGCGGTAACACCGAAGGAATGACCTTCGTTCAGCCAGAAATTTCTCTTGTCCCACGCCGGACCGATGATCGGCGAACCATCAGGCGTATAGGCAATGGCACCATTGTAAACCTTCTTGATGCCGACCTCGCCGAACGCCGGAACGCGCGCGATGGCGGTTTCGATGTGCGGGGCAAGGCGGTCCAGGTCTTCCTGGAACAGTTCGTATTCGCTCTCGTCCGAGGGGCCATCCATGTAGCAGCAGGGTGCGCCATGTTCATATGGCCCCAGCAGCAGGCCGCCGTTTTCCTCGCGCATGTACCAGGACGAGTCA
>JBIIGF010000107.1:0-6242 GCA_044236665.1 Aestuariivirga sp.
AGCTGCATGACGTGATCCTCGGCCTGCCAGCGGGATATGACACGAAGGTCGGGCTGCAGGGCGGGCTGCTGTCCGGCGGGCAGCGCCAGCGCGTGGCGATTGCCCGCGCCCTGCTGCGCAGATCGAACGTACTGTTCCTCGACGAGGCCTCCTCGGCGCTCGATGCGGCCACCGAACAGGCCATCAACGAAACGCTCGAGGAGACAACGCGCGGCTGGACGGTGGTTTCGGTGACGCACCGCCTGCAGCACATCACCAACTATGACCTGATCGTCGTCATGGAGCAGGGCAAGGTGATCGAGCAGGGAACACATGCGGCCTTGCTGGCACGGAACGGCGCCTATGCCGCGCTGTGGAGAAAGCAGAGCGGCTTTTCGCTCCACGACGGCGAGGCGGCGATCTCACCGGACCGGCTCAGGGCCATTTCCTTCCTGGCAGGCTGTTCACCCGATGTGCTCGCCATGCTCAGTACCGCGCTGGTGTCCGAAACCTTCCCGGCCGGGCGTGTGATCTTCCAGGAAGGCGACCCCGGCAACAAGTTCTACATCATCGCCCGCGGCCGGGTTGAAAACTATGTGCAGTGGGGCGAGGGCCGCGAGACGGTTCTGAGCGTGATGGAAGATGGCGACTGGTTCGGCGAACTGGCCTTGATCAAGCCTGTGCCGCGCATATGGAGCGCCCGCACCACGGCGGAAACGATCTGCCTGACGCTCGACCGCAATCGCTTCCTCGCGTTGCTCGACCGCGACGGCACGCTTAAGGACGTGGTGGAGAAAACCGCCCTGGCGCGCATCGCCGAATTGCAGCAGGCGATCTTCGCCAGCGTGGAGGAGTAACATCGCCACGGCGATGCCCGGCTTCAGATCAGATAGCCGCCGGAAACCTTGAGGTTGCTGCCCGTGATGTAGCCTGAGGCGGGGTCGGCGAAGAACAAGACCGCCCGCGCCACCTCTTCGGGCGTGCCGTAGCGGCCAGCCGGAATGCGCTCCAGCGGTGGCTTCCGCTCGGAATTCTCCAGGGTGCCGGGTGATACGCCATTGACGGTGACGCCGAACGGCGCCTCGGTCACAGCCAAGGTGCGGGTCAGCATCAGCACGCCCGTCTTGCCGATCTTGTAGGGGGTGAGGCGCGGCACCGCAACGAGCGCATCGGCATCCACGTCGATGAGATTGATGATGCGCCCCTGGCCGCTGAGGCGCAGGAAGGGCAATGCCGCCTGGCAAGCATGATAGGTGATGTGCAGTGTCTCGTCGATCGCGCCATGCCACTCCGCGGTGCTGGTTTCGGCAAGGCCCTTCCAGAGGATGCCTGAGGCATTGTTGACGAGAATGTCGAGCTGCCCGAAACGGCGCGCCGCATCTTCAAAAGCTCGCGCCGTGGCAGTGGCATCCTTGAGGTCCACGCTGATCGCGCATGAGCGCCGCCCGAGGCGCGCGATTTCGGCAACAAGCTCTGCTGCCTCCGCGGCACTGTGGTGATAGTGCACCACGATGTCAGCACCGGCCGCGGCCAGCGCCAGCGCGATGCTGCGGCCAGTGCGGCGGGCCGCACCGGTGACGAGCGCCACGCGGCCAGTAAGCGGCCCGTCAGAGACGGCTGTCATCGCTGTCGTCCTGGCTGTCAGCTGCCATCAACTGGTTGAGAATGTCGGGATGATGGGTTCGGATGTAGTCCGGCCGGGCATGCAGGACATTGGAGGCAAACAATATGCGGGCTTGTGGCTCCGGCTTTCGCGCCGCATAGAGCAGGATGGGGCAGCCGAGCACCCTGAGGCGGCCGAGGTTCCACAGCACGCGGTTCTGCAGCTGGATCTTGGCGTGATCGGTGGTGGAGGGATGAATGATCCCGAGGTTTGGATCGATGATGACATCCGTGACGCCCGCCGCCCGTGCCTGCCGCACGCGCGGCTCGAGCTGCGCCAGGATGCTGTCGATCCTGTAGGGTATGGGATCGGCGCCACGCATCCGGTAGGCATCGCCATAGGGCATGTAAGTGAGAATGAGACTGGCCCGCGCCGCCGCGATGCCTGCGAGCGCCGCCGCCGAGATGTCGCTCCCCGTGAAGTTGATGACCGAGGCGCCGCCGGCGAGCGCCGCCAGCGCCGTCGCCGAACTCCAGGTATCGACCGACACCTTATAGCCATGACCGGTGAGAAGGCGCAGAGGCCCGGCAAGCCGCCGCTGTTCCTCATCATCGCTGATTTCAGGCGCCGTTGGCGTGATGGACCGCGCGCCGAGGTCGATGGTGGTGCAACCTTCCGCCGTGAGCCACGCGGCGCGCTCCAGAATGCCAGCCTCCGACAGCGCAATCGACTCGGTGACCATGGACTCAGGCGAGAGATTGATGACGCCCAGAAGGTGGGGTGAAACCGATGCGTTCACGAAAGTCTCCTTTTTCCTTCAGGGGTCAGGCGAACTGGTCGCGGTCGAGCGCCACGGCTGACCGGAGGCTTGCGAGTATGTCGGGCTGGCTGCGTATAACCTCGTCCCAGGTCAGGGCAAAGGGGCGATGATAATCTTCGCCGACGAAGTGCTTTCCCGCCGCATAGAGAATGTCGGCAAATGCCGATGCGGCCATCGCCTCTTCGCCGCGCTCGAAGGTCAGGCCATTGATGGCGGCGACATCGGCATAGGAGTCGATCAGATCCATCACGATGCGCTGATAGGCGGTGACGATGGTGCGCACATAGCCCAGATCGAGGACATGCCCCTGCGCCGCCAGCCCCTGCATGACACGCAGCGCGATATCGCGGCACATGCGGTTGAGCCCCGCCTGGCTGGCATCGCTGCCGATGGGCTGATGCTTGTGGTCATAGGTGTCGGCGATGTCGACCTGGCAGATCTGGCGTGTCGAATAGTTGCGGTAGAGTTCGGACAGGATGCCGATTTCCAGCCCCCAATCCATGGTCAGGTTCAGGCGCCGCGCCACATCGACGTGCATGGCGCATTCGCCCGCCAGCGGATAGCGGAAGCTGTCGAGAAACTCGAGATAGCGGGCGGGCGCCTGGGAGTGTTTCAAGGCGCGCAGGAGCGGCGTGACGAACAGGCGGCTCACCCGGCCATAGACCCTGCCCTCGCTCACCCGCGCATAATAGGCTTTTGCGAAGACATAGTGCGAATCCGGATGGACCAGCGGATAGACGAGGCGCGCCAGCATGCGGGGCGTATAGTTGATGATGTCGCAATCATGCGTCGCCACGATCCCGGCGAGCCCTTCGGCCTGAAGAAGGCCAAGGCATGTCCACAGATTGTGGCCCTTCCCCCTGTCCACCGGCGCAAGGCCGTGACGCCGAAGCCCATCCAGCAAGGCGCTGATGCGGGGGCCATCGTTCCAGATCACCCGGTGCTGCTGGGGAAGCCTTGCGAAATAGCCAACCGCACGCTTGAACGCCGCCGCATCTGCCTGGTCGAGCCCGATGATGATGCGGCTGAGGTAGGGGACCTCCGCCAGCGCCAGGACGATGCGGTCCAGCGCTGTGTTGTCCAGTTCCGAGGCGAGGCATGGCAGGACCAGCGTGACGGGGCAGCGCTGCGCATGGCGGGTGACGTCCCTCTCGAGGTCCGCGCCGCTGCGCGCGCCCACATCCTGCAGCGTGGTGACGATGCCGTTCTGGAAGAAGTCACTCATGCAGGGCCACTTCTGCCGAGCTGGGCTGCCACAACATGCCTGTCAGCATCGGGGGCAGCGCGGGGCCTTCGCCTGTTCCGGGCCTCGCGGCAAACGATCCGGTTCGATGATCACACGCAGCCCCTGAGCAAGTTTTCCACAGGAGTTGAGCAAAATTCGCCGCCGCACACAAGTTGATACGGGACGGATTGTTAGCCCTTGGGCCCTGGTCAGCCGAGCGCACCGGCCGCGGTCCATGCGACCTTTGGTAGCGTGGACAACTGAGGCGGCCTCACAGCTAAGTCGCCAGATGCGACAGGGCTGGCTCAATCGACTGAGGCTGCACCGCCGATGGGTGATCCATGCGGTGATGCTGGTGCTTGTCGCGCCAGCACTGCTGGGCATTCTGCCACAGCCTGCCACATCCGCCGCGGCACTTCTTGAGCGCGATCTGGCGCTGTCCCTCTGCAGTTCCGGCGGGCCGGACAGCATGCCCGGCCAGGGTCAGCTTCCATCCCATTCCGATTGCTGCGTTCTGTGCAGCGCCTGCGCCACCATCTCCGGCCGCTCGCCGGGAGACGCCATCACCGCCTTCGCGGCACCGGCCCGCACGGTGGCACCGGCCATCCATCTGGCGACGGCACATCTCAAGCCGCCGCAATCCCTGCTGCTCTACGGCAGCCCGCCGCGCGGCCCCCCTTCCCTTCTCCTGGTCTGATTGCCTGAACCGGCGCGCCCATCGGGTGACGCCGACATCCGTCCAATCCAGGGGAGCAATACTCCATGTCTGCCAATTCCATTCCGCAGCAAGACGCTGTGGCCAGTACACGCCTGTATCGCGCCGTCTGGCGCTGGCATTTCTATGCCGGGCTTTACGTCATTCCATTCCTGCTCATGCTGGCCATCACCGGCTTCTTCATGATGCTGTTCACGACCTACCTGCCCGAGCACGGCGACCGCCTGACGGTTGCGGCGCAGGCACAGGCGCTTCCGGCCACCCAGCTGGCCGAGGCGGCGCGCGCATCCTTCGGGCCCGACGCCGCCATCAAGGACATTCGCACCCCCTATGGCGCCACGACCCCGATGATGGTCACCGTGGCCGCAGGCGAGGTCAATCACGTCCTTGCCATCGATCCCTACAGCGGTGCCATCCTGCGCTCCATGCCGCAGGACAGCAGCTGGAACCTGTTTCTCGAAAAGATCCACGGCACGCTTCTGATCGGGCAGACGGGCGACTGGCTGATCGAGATCGCCGCAAGCCTCGGCATCGTCCTCGCCGTGACGGGCATCTTCCTGTGGTGGCCGCGCGGCGCAGGCCTCGGCGCGGCGCTCGTGCCGCGGTTCAGCGCCAGCGGGCGCAGCCTTTGGAAGTCCTGGCATGAAACGACCGGGGCGTGGATGGCCATCATCCTCGTGTTCTTCATGGTGACGGGCCTCGCCTGGGCATCGGTGTGGGGGGAAAAATTCACCCAGGCCTGGAGCACCTTTCCGGCCGAGAAATGGGACAATGTCCCGCTCTCGGACAAGACACATCTCTCGCTCAACGGCACAGGCGAAAAGCAGGTGCCATGGGGGCTCGAGCAGACGCCGCTTCCGGCATCGGGCTCTGCCGCGGGCGTCACGGTGCTGCCAGCCGGCACGCCGCTTGATCTCACCGGCATGGTGCAGCTTGGCCGCGCGCTGGGTATCGAGGGACGCATGCGCGTAACACCGCCCGATGGCGAGACGGGCGTGTGGACGATTTCGCAGAACAGCATGAGCTATGACGGCGCCAGCCCGACGCTCGACCGCACCGTGCACGTCGACCAGTTCACGGGCAAGGTGCTGGCCGATGTGCGCTATGCCGACTACGCCCTGCCCGCCAAGGCCATGGCGGTGGGCATTGCGTTGCACGAAGGCCAGCTTGGATGGTGGAACTTCGCCATCAACACGGTCTTCTGCCTCGCCACCGTGTTCCTCTGCGTATCCGGCATCGTGATGTGGTGGAAACGCCGGCCCGCCGGACGCATCGGCGCGCCGCGGTATCCGCGGGACTATGCCGTGCCGGCCGGTGTGCTGGGCCTTGGCGCCCTGCTCGCCATCGCCTTCCCGCTCGGCGGGCTGGCCATTGCCCTGTTCGCCATCATCGACCTCCTCCTGCCGAAGCGGCTGACACAGGCCGGTGCGCAGTAACCCCATCCTTTCAAGCAACACACGGAGAATGATCATGAAATACATCAAGGAAATTGCCTTTGCACTGATCCTGACCTGCGCCGCCATGCTGGCGCCGCCCTGGGCGGGCGCGCATGATGCGGAGGTCAAGGCCGGAGACCTCGTCATCACCGGCGCCTGGTCGCGCCAGTCGCCCATGGCGGCGAATGTGTCGGCAGGCTTTCTGAGCATCGCCAATACCGGCAAGGAGGATGACCGGCTGATCAAGGCCGACACCACCATCAGCACCATGACGCAGCTTCACGACATGAAGATGGATGGCGACGTGATGAAGATGTTCGAGCTTCCGGAGGGTATTTCCATTCCGGCCGGAACGACCGTGGAGTTGAAGCCGAAGTCACTGCACCTGATGTTCATGGGCCTCAAGCAGCCGCCCGTGGCAGGCGAGCACTTCACGGTGAAGCTCACCTTCGAAAAGGCCGGCA
>JBIIGF010000108.1:0-6221 GCA_044236665.1 Aestuariivirga sp.
CCTGCATCCACATCGTTCAGATTGTCGCCGATATAGACGATGCGCTGCTTCGGAAGGCCGGTGGCGGCGATGGCACGGGCGACGGTCTCTCGCTTGTGGCCCGACCCTTCGGCTCCGAAAGCGAGCGTGCTGACAGCTTGCCACAGGTCCCGGGCTTCGAGCCGCAACCGCGCGGCAGCGAGCAGGTTGGCGGTGGCGATGCCGGTGTGGTAACCGGCCAGCGAAGCCAGAAGCTGGCGCGCGCCCGGAACGTCCACCGCCGTCAGGGTGCCTGACGACAGGCCCCGCGACAGCAGGTCCAGATAGTCGGCAACGATCAGGGCGTGGTCCTCGGCCGGCAAGCCGTGGCGGGCAAGCAGTTCCGCGATAATGTGCTCGTCATTGCGGATCTTGTAGCTGTCCCAGTCCCGCGACAGGCCCGCAAGGCCGTAGCGGCGGGCGAAGGGCAGGAAGAAGGCATCCTCCTCCGCCTCCGTCAGATCAAGCAGCACGCCATCGACATCGAAGATGACGGCACTGTCCATCGCTATCCCTGCACCATGCGCGGCGTCATCTCGATCAGCGTCGGGCCGTCGGCCTTCAGCGCTTTGCGGATGGCGTCCGCCAGCGCCCTCAGATCCTTCGGCTGCTCGGCATTGAGGCCATAGGCCTTGGCCAGCATCTGGTAGTCCGGGTTCATCAGCGTCACCGCATTGGGCTGGATCCCTTTCCGCACCATGTCATCGCGGATCTCGCCCAGCGCATTGTTGTTCCACATCAGGATGACGACGGGCAGCTTGTGCTCGGCGGCCGTGCCCAGTTCGTTGATCGTGTACTGGATGCCATAATCGCCGATAAGCACCGCCACGGGCCTGTCACCCACGCCGAACTTGGCGCCAATGCCGACGGGAAGTCCGAAGCCCAGCGTTCCGAAGCCCACCGGGTGCAGCCAGGTGCGCGGAACCGATAGCGGGAACACTTCGTTCGCGGCATAGGCGATCTGCGTCATGTCGGAGCAGATCACCGTGTCTTCCGGCAGTTCCTGGCGGATGACCGCGAGAACCTTCGTCAGCATGGCTCGCAGCGCATCGGGCTCGCCCATGTCGAAGCTGGCCTCCGCCTTGCCCTTCTTCTCCTCGATGCCAGCGGCAATCATCTCGAGCGCCTCGCGCGCATCGCCGAGGATGGCGATTTCCGCCGCATGCGGGCGGCCCATCACGGCGGGGTCGAGGTCGATGCGGATCAGGTTGTTCCCGATTGCCATCGCATTGTTCCAGTGGTCTGTCTCGGAAAGCTCCGAGCCGGCGCAGAGAATGGCATCCAAATCCGCCACCAGCGTCCAGAAGCCTTCGCGCGCCATGATCTGGCCGAGGCAGAGCGGATGGTCGGTCGGTACCGCGCCCTTGCCTGCGGTGGTGGTAACGATCGGCGCCTTCAGCTTCTCGGCGATGTCCACCGCCACCTTGCCCGCCTCCAGCGCGCCGCCGCCCAGCAGGATCAGCGGCTTCTTCGCGGCGTTGAGTTTCCTGACGGCGGCTGCGATCTGCCCGGCGTTGGGCGAGGGGCGCTTCGGCAGGCCGCGCGCTGTCCAGCCATCGCCGGCCGGTTCCTTGAGGAGGTCGAGCGGCACTTCGATGTAAACGGGCCGCGGCCTTGCGCTGGCGAAATGCGCGAAGGCCGCCGCCACTGCGTCACGCACATCCTTCGGCGTGTAGCAGCGGAAGTTCAGCGCGGTAACCGCCTTGGCGGCACCATGCTGATCGATCATCTCATGAAGGCGGCCGCGGCCCTGTGCTGAATCGCGGATGTCGAGGGCAGACGAGATGACCAGCACATTGCTCGAGTCCGACCAGGCCTGGCCCAGCGGAGTGAGGATGTTGGTGAGGCCCGGCCCCGTGATGGTGAAGCAGACGCCCGGCTTGCCCGTGGCGCGCGCATAGCCATCGGCCATGAAGCCCGCACCCTGTTCATGCCGCACCAGAACATGGTTGATCTTCGAGCGCGGCAGGGCGCGGTACATTTCGACGTTGTGGACGCCGGGAATGCCGAAGATGGTATCGACGCCATAGGCTTCAAGAAGGCCGACGAGGGCTTCGCCGGTCGAGAGTTCCGCACGCGTGGACATGTCAGGCTGCTTTCGTATCCGAGTCTGGTTGGTTCACTGCATGGCATGCCACATGGGCCGCCCCGTGTACAAGCAGGGTTGGGTTAAGGCGCGGGCAGGGTTCGAACGCAGAGGGGCAGCGCGGGTGGAAGGTACAGCCCGATGGCGGGTTGAGTGGCGAGGGCAGTTCTCCGCTCAGCACGATCCGCTCGCGCCTGCGCGATGGGTCCGGATGCGGCGTCGCCGACAGCAGTGCTTTAGTATAGGGGTGCTGCGGCGTCTCGAAGATCGCATCACGCGGCCCCCGCTCAACCACGCGGCCGAGATACATCACGATCACGTCATCAGCGATGTGGCGCACCACCGACAAGTCATGGCTGATGAACAGATAGGCGAGATTGTGCTTCTCCTGCAAGTCGGCCAAGAGATTGAGGACCTGCGCCTGGATCGACACATCCAGCGCCGAGACCGGTTCGTCCAGCACAAGCACGTCAGGATCGAGCATGAGGGCGCGCGCGATGGCGATACGCTGGCGCTGGCCGCCGGAGAACATGTGCGGGTAGCGGTCGTAGTGCTCGGGGCGAAGACCGACGTTCGCCATCATGGCGCGGGCCTTCTCGCTGCGCTCGGCGCGGCTGAGCTTGGTGTTGACGAGGAGCGGCTCTTCCAGTGCATGCCCGATCTTCTGGCGTGGGTTGAGCGAGCCATAGGGGTTCTGGAACACGATCTGCACCTTGGGCCGCAGCGCCTTGAGCGTGGCGGCGGAGGCCCCTACGATTTCCTGCCCTGCGATGGTGAGGGAACCGGCGGTCGGCGGTTCGATCATCGTGATCACCCGCGCGAGGGTGGACTTGCCGCAACCCGACTCGCCGACGATAGCCAAGGTCTTCCCACGCTCAAGGATGAAGCTCACCCCATCCAGCGCCTTCAGGGTTGCCGGTTTCGCAAAGGCACCGCGTGCCACATCGTAATAGCGTTTCAGATTGTATGCAGTGATAACGGTGCTCATGCCGCCTTCTCCTTGTGACCGGAGTGACCTTGTGGCACGCCGTCCTTCAGCGGGTAATGGCACAGCGCGCCCATGATGCGTGGCGGCACCTTGCTGCGGCACAACTCGGTTGCAAATGTGCAGCGGGGCGAGAACAGGCAGCCTGCCGGCCTGTCGAACTGGCCCGGAACAACGCCCGGGATCGCGGGCAGCCGGCGGCCCGCGGCGCGTTCGGGCAGGGCTGACAGCAATGCCGCCGTATAGGGGTGATGCGGATCGCAGAACAGGTCTGCCACGGCCTGCTCTTCGACCTTCTGCCCGGCATATTGCACGCTTACCCGCTCCGCCGTTTCGGCGACGACGCCCATCGAGTGGGTGATGAGCACGAGGCCCATGCCGGTTTCCTTCTGCAGCCTCACCAGAAGCTCGAGGATCTGCGCCTGGATGGTCACGTCGAGTGCGGTGGTGGGTTCGTCAGCTATGAGGAGCTTGGGGTTGCAGGCAATGGCCATGGCGATCATCACGCGCTGGCTCATGCCGCCCGACAACTGATGGGGATAGGCCTGGAGGCGCTGTTCAGGCGAGGGGATGCCGACGAGGCCCAGAAGCTCGATGGCGCGCGCCCTGCGGCCCGCCTTGTCGAGGTCGAGATGCACCTTCATCGCCTCGGTCAGCTGGAAACCCACAGTGAAACAAGGGTTGAGGCTCGACATCGGCTCCTGAAAGATCATGGCGATGTCCTTGCCGATGATCTTGCGCCGCTCTTTGGGCGAGAGCGTCAGCAGGTCCTTGCCTTCGAAGCTCATACGGTCGGCCGTCACCTTCGCGGTCCATGGCAGCAGGCCCATAACGGCCAGCATCGAGACGGACTTGCCGGAACCCGACTCGCCAACGATCGCCAGTACCTCTCCCCTGTCCACGGAGAGCGATACGCCATCGACGGCGCGGAAGAATCCAGAGCCCGTCTTGAATTCAACGCTCAGGTTCTCGATGTCGAGCAACGCCATGTTTCAACTCCTCCGCAGGCGCGGGTCAAGGGCGTCACGCAGGCCGTCACCCATGAGGTTGATGGCGAGCACGGTGGTGAGGATCGCAAGGCCCGGGAAGGCCATGACCCAGGGGTGCGACAGCATCAGGTCGCGCGTGTCGGCCAGCATGGCACCCCATTCGGGCGTGGGCGGCTGGGCGCCAAGACCAAGGAAGCCGAGCCCCGCCGCTTCGAGGATCGCATCCGAAAGGCCCAGAGCCGCCTGCACGATGAGCGGCGCGAGGCAGTTGGGAAGCACTGTCACCGTCATCAGCCGGAAGCGGCCGACGCCGGATACTTTCGCCGCCGTCACATAATCCTTGGTGAGTTCTGTCATGGCCGAGGCGCGCACCAGGCGCACATAGCGTGGCAGGCCCACGATGGTGACGGCCACGATGGTGTTGGTGAGGTTCGGCCCGATGATGGCGATGATCAGGATCGCCAGCACCAGAGATGGAATGGCCATGATGAGGTCCATCACGCGGATGATGATCACATCCACGATGCCGCCGAAGAAGGCCGCCGCGAGACCGAGGCTGATGCCGGCGATCATCGACACGGCCATCACCGCGATGCCGATGAACAGTGAAACGCGCGCCCCATACATGAGGCGCGAGAGCATGTCGCGGCCGACAGCGTCGGTGCCGAGGATGAAGCGCGGATCGCTTCCCTCCGCCCAGAAGGGCGGCAGCTTCGAGAAGCCGCGGAACTGCTCCAGCGGATTATGCGGCGCCAGCAGTGGCGCGAAGATGGCGATGAAGACGATGAACGTCACCACTGCGAGCCCCAGCACAGCGCCGCGGTTCTCCCGGAAGGCCCGCCAGAAGGCGCGCAATGGGCCGGGCGGTGCCGGTGCGGTTGTTCCGGCCGAAACGCTGGCGTCACTTGGCATGGCGGATCCTCGGATTGATGAGTCCATAGAGGAGGTCGATGAACAGGTTCACAATGATCACGATGGAGGCGATCAGCATGATGCCACCTTGCAGCGCCGGATAATCGCGCCGGCTGATCGATTCGATCAGCCATTTGCCGACCCCGGGCCAGGAGAAGATGGTCTCCGTCAGTACCGCGCCCGCCAGAAGCCCGCCGACCTGCAGGCCAATCACGGTGACGACGGGGATCAGCGCGTTGCGCAGGGCATGAACACCGACAACGCGGGTCCAGGACAGGCCCTTGGCGCGGGCGGTACGCACATAGTCTTCCTCCAGAACTTCCAACATCGAGGAGCGCGTCATGCGCGCGATGACGGCCAGTGGCACGGTACCAAGCACCACCATCGGCAGGATCAGGTGGTGAACCGCATCAAGGAAGGCACCCTTCTGGCCGGACAGCAGCGAGTCGATCAGCATGAAGCCGGTAACCGGCTCGTAGTAGAACTTGATGAGGTCGACGCGGCCCGACACGGGGGTGAGGCCCAGCGTGTTCGACATCAAGAGAACGAGGATCAGTCCCCACCAGAAGATCGGCATGGAGTAGCCGGTGAGGGCGAGGCCCATCAGCGATTGATCGTAGATGCCGCCACGCCGCGAGGCCGCGATGACGCCGGCCGGAACGCCCAGCACAACCGCGAACAGCATCGCGGTCAGGGTGAGTTCGAGTGTCGCGGGAAACAGCGTCAGGAACTCATGCAGTACGGGAGACTTCGAGATGATCGAGATTCCGAAGTCACCGTGCAGAAGTCCGTTCACATAGTCGAGGAACTGTTTCCATACCGGCTGGTCGAGGCCCATTTCCTGGCGCAGCTGGGCAAGGCGCTCGGGCGCAATGCCGCGCTCGCCCATGCGCACCTCGATGGGGTCGCCCGGCACAAGGCGGATCATCACGAAGGTGATGAACATCAGCGCGATGAAGGTCGGTATGGTCAGCGCGAGGCGCTTGAGGAGGAACCGGATCATGTGACCCCGTGCTGGCGGCGTCTTGCCGCCGGACAGAAAAAGCCCTTCCCCCGGAGTCCGGGAGAAGGGCGGGTTTGTGTGCTTACTCCGCGATGTCCACGTTGTGGAACTCGTGGCTGCCGAGCGGGCTCACCTTGTAGCCCTGTACTTCCTTGCGGATCGGCTCGAACACGGTGGAGTGGGCGATGTTCACCCACGGCACTTCCGCCGCGACGATTTCCTGGGCGC
>JBIIGF010000109.1:0-6211 GCA_044236665.1 Aestuariivirga sp.
CTCATCACCATCGAGACGCTGTACGATGCCAAAGCCCATTTCAGGCGATAGCGCCGCCATGCGCGTGGTGATCGTGACCCTCGACAATCATCTGACCGGGGCGGTGGCCCGCGTCCAGGCGCAGCTGGCCCGCGAGATCCCGAACCTTCATCTGTCGGTGCACGCCGCCTCCAGCTGGGCGAGCAATCCGGACGCCCTCAAATCCTGCCGCGAGCACATCGCACAGGGCGACATCATCATTGCCAGCATGCTGTTCATGGAAGACCACATCCAGGCGGTTCTGCCCGCACTGGAAGCCCGCCGCGACAGCTGCGATGCCATGGTGTGCTTCATGTCGGCAGGCGAGGCGATCAAGCTCACCCGCATGGGCCGCTTCGCGATGGGCGGCAGCCAGGGCACCATCGTCAACCTGTTGAAGAAGCTGCGCGGCGCCAAGACCAACAACGATACCGAGAAAGCCAGCGCCGGCGAGAAGCAACTCGCCATGCTGAAGCGCGTGCCGCAGATCCTGCGCTTCATTCCGGGCTCCGCGCAGGATGTGCGCGCCTATTTCCTGACCATGCAGTACTGGCTGGCGGGATCGGAAGAAAACATCGCCCATCTGGTGCGTTTCCTCGTGGCAAAATTCGCCGACGGCCCGCGCAAGCCATTGCGCAAGCTGGTGCGCTACGAGGAACCGAAGGCCTATCCGGAAGTGGGTGTCTATCATCCGCGCCTCGCCGGGCGGGTGGGCGAGGACACCGAGAAGCTGCCCGCCCCCAAAGGCCAGCCCACCGGCACCATCGGCCTTCTCCTCATGCGCTCCTATGTGCTGTCGGGCGACACCAGGCATTATGACGGGGTGATCGACGCCTTCGAGGCCCGTGGCCTGCGGGTAATTCCGGCCTTTGCCACCGGGCTTGACCAGCGCCCCGCGATCCGCCGCTTCTTCGTGAAGGACGGCAGGCCGGTGATTGATGCCCTGGTCTCGCTCAGTGGTTTCTCGCTGGTTGGCGGACCCGCCTACAATGATGCGAAGGCGGCCGAAGACATGCTGGCCGAACTCGACATGCCCTATGTCGCCGCCCAGCCCGTTGAATTCCAGACGCTGGAGGAATGGCAGACCTCCGAACGCGGACTCCACCCCATCGAAACCACGATGATGATCGCCATTCCCGAACTCGATGGCGCCATGAACGGCGTGGTGTTCGGTGGACGGAGCGGCGAGGACCGCGGCGAGTGCAACATGCGCGTCGAACCGGAGCGCGCCGCCATGCTGGCCGCGCGGGTGGCAAAACTCGTGCGCCTGCGCAAGGCCGCCAAGGCCCAGCGCAAGATCGCGGTGGTGATCTTCAACTTCCCGCCCAATGCGGGCGCCACGGGAACGGCGGCGTTCCTCTCCGTCTTCGAGTCGCTCTACAACACGCTGAAGGCCATGAAGGCCGAGGGCTATACGGTCGATCTTCCCGGCTCGGTGGAGGACCTGCGCCGGGCGGTGCTCACCGGCAATGCCGAGCGCTTTGGCGCGGATGCCAATGTCATCCACCGGATATCGGCGGATGACCATGTGCGGCGCGAAAAACATCTCGGCGAGATCGAGGCGCAATGGGGCCCCGCCCCCGGCCGCCACCAGGCCGATGGCAGCAGCATCCATGTACTGGGCGAACGTTTCGGCAATGTGCTGGTCGGGGTGCAGCCCGCCTTCGGCTATGAGGGCGACCCGATGCGCCTGCTGTTCGAGCGGAACTTCGCGCCGACCCATGCCTTCTCCGCCTTCTACCGCTATCTGCGCGAAGACTTCGGGGCCGATGCGATCCTGCATTTCGGCACGCATGGCGCTTTGGAATTCATGCCGGGCAAGCAATCGGGGCTGTCGGACCGCTGCTGGCCGGACCGTCTGATCGGCGATGTGCCGAATGTCTATCTCTATTGCGCCAACAATCCCTCGGAAGGCTCGATTGCCAAGCGCCGCAGCGGGGCCACGCTGATCAGCTACCTGACGCCGCCGCTGAGCCAGGCGGGGCTTTACCGCGGCCTCGTCGAACTCAAGTCCTCCGTGGACCGCTGGCGTGGGCTGACGCCGGATGCGGTGGAGCGGCCGCAACTCGCCGTGCTGATCCAGGCACAGGCGGCACAGGTTGACCTGTCGGAATCCGAACCGGCCTGGGCCACGCCGGAGCAGCGCATCCAGACGCTGCAGCAAAGCATTCTTGAACTTGAATACACACTGATCCCGCACGGCCTGCATGTGGTCGGCGAACCGATGAACGCCGAGGCGCGGCGCGAGATGGCGGCGAGTGTGGCAAACATGACCAGCGGCGCTGACCTTGCCCGGCTGGAACAGCTTCTGGCCGAAGACCATGAGATCGAAGGCCTGATGCGGGCGCTCGACGGGCGCTTCATCCGCCCGGTGCCGGGCGGCGACCTGATCAGGACGCCGGAAATCCTTCCCACTGGCCGCAACCTGCATGGTTTCGATCCGTTCCGCATTCCCTCCGCCTTTGCGCTGAAGGATGGCGCACGCCAGGCGGGCCTGTTGCTCGACACCCATATGGCAGCCGGCAAGCCCCTGCCCGAGACGGTGGCGCTGGTGCTGTGGGGAACCGACAACCTCAAGAGCGAGGGCGGGCCCATCGCCCAGGCGCTGGCGCTGCTCGGCGCCACGCCCCGCTTCGACAGCTTCGGGCGCCTGTGCGGCGCAGCGCTTCTGCCGCTCGCCGACCTCGGGCGGCCACGAATCGACGTGATGCTCACGCTCTCCGGCATCTTCCGCGATCTCCTGCCGCTGCAGACCCGCATGCTGGCGGAAGCCTGCTGGCTTGCCGCCTCCGCCGATGAGCCGGAGGAACTGAATTTCGTGCGCAAGCATGCCCTGGCCCACATGGCGGCCAATGGCTGTGACCTCGAAACCGCAGCACTGCGCGTCTTCAGCAATGCCGACGGGGCCTATGGCTCGAACGTCAACATGCTGGTGGACAGTGGGCGCTGGGTGAGCGAGGACGAACTCGGCGATCTGTTCGCCAAGCGCAAATCCTTCGCCCATGGCCGCTCCGGCCAGGTCTCGCAGCAGGCGGGCGTCATGGCCTCGATCCTCTCAGGCGTGGACCTCGCCTACCAGAACCTCGAATCCGTGGAACTTGGCGTCACCACGGTGGACCATTACTTCGACTCACTCGGCGGCATCAGCCGCGCAGCGGAAAAGCAGCGCGGCGAGGCTGTGCCCGTCTATATCGGCGATCAGACGCGCGGCACCGGCGTGGTGCGCACCATTTCCGAACAAGTGGCGCTTGAATCGCGCACCCGGGTGCTGAACCCGAAATGGTACGAGGGCATGCTGCAGCATGGCTCGGAAGGTGTGCGCCACATCGAGTGCCACCTCACCAACACGGTTGGCTGGTCGGCCACCACGGGCCAGGTGGCACCGTGGTTCTATCAGCAATTCACCCAGACCTATGTGCTGGACGAAGACATGCGCGGCCGCCTCGCTGGCCTCAACCCGAAGGCGGCTGTCAAGGTCGTCAACCGGCTTCTCGAGGCACAGCGGCGTTCGTTCTGGTCTCCCGACGCGGCGACGCTGGCTGCCCTGCAGCGCGCTGGCGAGGAACTGGAAGACAGGCTTGAAGGACTGGGCGTGGAGGTTGCGGCATGACACTGGTGATTGATCGTAAGCCGAGGCCGCGCATGGCCCAGCATGGAGATGGCGAAGGCAGCGTGCAGGTGCACCTCAACCCCGACATCTCGATCGGTACCGCCAAGGTGTTTTCGATCTACGGCAAGGGCGGCATCGGCAAGAGCACCACATCCTCGAACCTGTCGGTCGCATTTTCGAAGCTCGGCAAGCGCGTGCTGCAGATCGGCTGCGACCCGAAGCATGACTCGACCTTCACCCTGACCAAGAGCCTGGTGCCCACGGTCATCGACATTCTCGAGCAGGTCGATTTCCATTCCGAGGAACTCCGGCCTGAGGATTTCGTGTTCCAGGGCTACAATGGCGTGATGTGCGTGGAGGCCGGCGGCCCGCCCGCAGGCACCGGCTGCGGCGGCTATGTGGTGGGTCAGACGGTGAAGCTGCTGAAGGAGCACCACCTTCTCGAGGAAACCGACGTCGTCATCTTCGACGTGCTGGGAGATGTGGTGTGCGGTGGCTTCGCCTCGCCGCTGCAGCATGCGGACCGCGCGCTTGTCGTCGCCGCCAATGACTTCGATTCGATCTTCGCAATGAACCGCATCGTGGCGGCGATCAATGCCAAGGCGAAGAACTATGGCGTGCGGGTGGGCGGCGTCATCGCCAACCGCTCGAAGGACACCGACCAGATCGACCGCTTCGCCGAGGCAACCGGCCTCAAGCGGCTGGCGCATCTTCCCGATGTCGATGCCATCCGGATCAGCCGTCTCAAGAAATCGACCCTGTTCGAAATGGCGTCCTCGCCGGAAGTGGACCTGGTGCAGAAGGAATACATGCGGCTTGCCGCCGAACTCTGGGCTGGCTGCGAGCCCTGCGACGCGCGCTCGATGAAGGACCGTGAAATCTTCGACTTCCTGGGGTTCGACTGATGGCTGACAGCTACCTCAAGACGCGCGGCGAGATCGAAACCTACTTCGACCGGACGGCCGTTCATGCCTGGTCGGCGCTGACCTCGGATGCGCCGGTGAGCAAGATCCGCGCCACGGTGCGCGCAGGCCGCGACCGCATGCGCGCAACACTGCTCGGCTTCCTGCCTGCCGACCTCAGGGGCTGCAGGCTTCTTGATGCCGGCTGCGGCACTGGCGCGCTGGCGATCGAAGCCGCGCGGCGTGGCGCCGATGTCACCGCCGTCGATATCTCCCCCACGCTGATCGGCATTGCCCGCCAGCGGGTGCCCGAAAAACTCGGCGATGGCCGCATCACCTTCATGGCGGGCGACATGCTGGACCCGAAGCTCGGCACCTTCGACCATGTGGTGGCGATGGATTCGCTCATCCACTACAGCCTTGCCGACATGTCCGACATGCTGGCGCGGCTTTCCCAGATGAGCAGAGGCGGCATTCACTTCACCTATGCGCCGCGCACCCCTGCCCTTGCGGCGATGCATGTGGTGGGCAAGGTCTTCCCGCGCTCCAACCGCTCGCCGCGCATCGTGCCGCACGCCCCGTCCTCGCTCCATGACAGGATCTCACGCAACGAGCGCCTGCGCGACTGGCGGCTGGGCCGCGATGAACGCGTGACGAGCGGCTTCTACATTTCCCATGCGCAGGAGCTGACAGCGGCATGAGGAAACTCAACCAGTCGGTGATGAAGGGGTGGCAGCGGCTTGGCCCGCGCTTCCTGCCTTTCGCCGACGCCGCCACCAAGGAGCTGCCGCTCGGGCGCCTGCTGCGCCTGTCGCTGTTCCAGATTTCGGTTGGCATGGCGATGGTGCTGCTGACCGGCACGCTGAACCGCGTGATGATCGTGGAGCTTGGCATCTCGGCCTGGATGGTAGGTCTGATGGTGTCGCTTCCCATCGTGTTTGCACCGCTCCGGGCGCTGATCGGCTTCAAATCCGATACCCACCGCTCGGTTCTGGGCTGGCGCCGGGTACCCTATATCTGGTTCGGCACCATGCTGCAGTTCGGCGGCTTCGCCATTCTGCCCTTCGCACTGCTGGTGCTGACGGGTGAGGGCCACGGCGCGGCCGTATGGGGGCAGATCGGCGCGGCGCTGGCTTTCCTGCTGATCGGCGCGGGCGTGCACACCACCCAGACGGCAGGCCTCGCGCTGGCAAGTGACCTTGCCTCCGATGAAGCGCGGCCGCGCGTCGTCGCCCTGCTCTATGTCATGCTGCTGCTCGGCATGGTGATGAGCGGGCTGGTGTTCGGCACGCTGCTCCAGGATTTCAGCGCCAAGCATCTGATCCAGGTCATCCAGGGCGTCGCGGTGCTGACGGTGGTGCTGAACGGCATCGCCATGTGGCAGCAGGAAGCCCGCAACCCCGCCCTGACCGACCCATGCGCCGCCCGCACCACCTTCCGGGAGGCCTGGCAACGGTTCTCAGGCTCCGGTCCTGCCAAGCGGCTGCTGGTTGCGGTTGCCCTGGGCAGTGCCGCCTTCAGCATGCAGGACATCCTGCTCGAGCCCTTCGGCGGGCAGGTCTTCGGCATGAGCGTGGGCCAGACCACGATGCTGACGGCAACGCTGGCCGCCGGCACGCTGGCGGGCTTTGCGCTTGCGGCGCGGCAACTGGGGCGTGGTGGCAATGCCTTCCGGCTCGCC
>JBIIGF010000110.1:0-6209 GCA_044236665.1 Aestuariivirga sp.
AGCAGATCTCTACTTGCTATGTGCGTTCCGGGTGTTGTCTCATTATCAAACCATGAGTAGACTGCAGAGCCGTGATTCACGCTGCCGCTTCCTGGGTTATGAAAACCTGATAAACACCCCAGAGAATGAACTGAAATCAGTGTTTTCAGGTGACGAATTGGAACAATTGGGTCAATTCGAAATGAAAGAGAAAGTAGATAAAGCACCTTTGAGTAAGTTTAGGTCTGTTTTGACGGCGGATCAGATTAATAGGCTGGAGGAGATTGAGAGTGAATTCGATCGAAACCAGTATATTCCTCAATTAATGTAATTAAATATAAGTGTAATAAATATTCTTCATCAGCATGACGACCAGTCAGTCGCTCTGATCTTCCAGGTCTTGATCTGGGGCGCGTCTTTTGGTGTCAAACAGCCCTCACCAAGCCACCTCAACTCCTATGCCAAATCCACCAGTCATCCATCAATATCAACAGCGCGAACTCTGGTTTTCGTAAACGTCCACTGAACCTCTACCATTCCTGCGCTGATAATCTCGCTGACATTGAGGGTGACGGCTGTTGTTCGCCAATTACCACTTTCATCCAGAAGCTGAACTTCAACTTTGTCGGTCATTGGTTTCTTCCGCACTTCATCAACCAATCAACCGTTCCCACCTTCCTCGCATTACTGCCGCCTGTTCGCTGTGAGCGCTCAGCAGCACTCACCACGTGGCTCATGTGGCCGTAGTGCTTCTCCAACATCGCCGTGCTCATATCCATATTCAGAGCAAGAATATACTGACGGACGCCTTCTTGAATTCTGAACGGTGCGTAGGTGTGCCGTCGCAAAAAGATCGCCCGCCGATTAATGTGGAAACCCTTCTCCACACCCGCCGGCTTCAACGAAGAGGCAAACGACTTCTTGAAGCTTCCAATCGGCTTTCCTTCGGGGCTAGCAAACACGTAATCATCGCCGCTTGGTCTTGATCCCATTTCATTCATCCTCAAGTCCAAGATCCGCTTGAGGTAGATCTTGTCATCGCCGTTCTTTGAAACGACTTGAGGAGGCCCGGTCTTTCCCTTCACGAACAACGCGACATCAGGCTGCTGATCGGTCCCAACGGGAGGAGCGATCTCACGAAGATCGCGCCACTTCAACCTCCGTACTCCGCCTACTTTCATGCCTGTGCTTGCCAAGATCAACACGTCTTTGAGAAGCATTGTCCGATCCCGCAGCACATTCGGGTCTTTGACCTTGATGAACTCGCGAAGATGCCGCGAAAGCTTTCGCCAGTCTTTGTGATCAAAGTGGCCTCGGCATTTGCCGCCGCCTTTCAGCCTCGGAAACTTCGGTGGCTTGTCAAGCTATCCACGTTTGACACGCCAGCCAGAGAACTGTTTCAGGTCCAAGAAGTTGCGCTTGATGGTGGTGGGTGAGGGTTTGCCCTTGGCAGCGCTCCCTCCAAGCCATACAGCGAAGTCTGAGAGTGTGGCCGTTGTTGCTTCTTTCAACCGCTTGTTGTTGAGGAAAGGTGCTGCCCCCTTCAGGACGTGAATACGGAGCGCGATAGATGGCTTCTCGTTCCTCTGATAATCCAAGTACGCGACATGCTCATAAATGGCAGGCTGAGCATTCCTGACGGTTATCTCTTGCCCGCCCGCAACCCGACCAGCGTCTTGTCATCTGCCCGTCTGAATAGCCCGATCGCCCCGTGTTTGAAGGAGCGCCTCTCAAGCGCTGTCTTGTGCTTACGTTTCAGCGTCTGAGCGGCTTCGCTCACCGGCGGCCTTCCCTTCGAAATTCACCCTGGGGGACGACACACGGGTGCTGAATCAACGGAAATCCGTCTACGATGATCCGCTTGCGGCAACACAATCCCAATTCGAACCGCGATGCCCGAAAGGACTTTTTTAAATGACTGAATTACCGGGAGGAATTGGAGCGGGCGAGGCGAATCGAACGCCCGACCCTAACCTTGGCAAGGTTATGCTCTACCCCTGAGCTACGCCCGCTTCCATTGGCCTGACCGGCAGTGACCGGTGGGTGTGGGCCTTATTGCCTAACTCGCCGGCAAATGCAAGAAGAACATCATCTCACATTTGTGGAAGGATATTCGGCCGCCATGACCGCGACCCGTGATGATCTGTTTGCTCATCTGAAAGCCCTTGGAATCGAGACCAAGACCAAGGATCACGCGCCGGTCTTCACGGTGGAGGAGGCCCAGGCGCTGCGTGGTGAGATACCCGGCGGGCACTGCAAGAACCTGTTCCTGAAGGATGACAAGGGCAATATCTGGCTCATCGTCTGCCTTGAGGAGTCGCAAATTGACCTGAAAGCCGCGCCGGCCAAGATCGGCTCACGGCGGCTGTCGTTCGGAAAGCCGGAGCTTCTGAAGGAGGTGCTCGGGCTGGAGCCCGGCTCGGTCACGCCCTTCGGCCTCATAAATGATGCGGAAAAGCGCGTGAACGTTGTGCTTGATGCTGCCATGATGGCGCATGAGCATGTGAATTATCACCCTCTGGAGAACACCGCGACAACCACCATCCGATCGGCGGATCTCGTCACCTTCATCCGCTCGCTCGGCCATGAGCCGCGGATCGTGGCCGTCGCCTGAGCCGGTTGGTCCTGCCCTCCGCATTGAAAAGAAGCGCCGTTTGCTCCATCTAAGGGGCAGGAAAAGTTTGAGGAACACCTCCATGAGCATGATTCTCGGTGAACAGCCGTCAGGTCAGGCACCGCAGCCCGCTGGCGATCTGATCAAGGATTCCAATACCCAGAACTTCATGGCGGATGTGATCGAGCCCTCCCGCCAGGTACCGGTCATCGTCGATTTCTGGGCGCCGTGGTGCGGTCCTTGCAAGCAACTGGGGCCAGCGCTTGAGAAAGTCGTGCGCCAGGCCAATGGCAAGGTGCGCATGGTGAAGATCAATGTGGACGAGAACCAGCAACTCGCCCAGCAGATGCGCATCCAGTCCATTCCGGCTGTCTATGCCTTCGTCAACGGCCAGCCGGTCGATGGCTTCATGGGGGCGCTGCCGGAAAGCCAGTTGAAGCAGTTCGTGGACCGTCTGGGCGGCCAGGGCAGCATGGCGGAGCAGATCGAGGCCGCCGTGGCAGAGGGCCGCGCCGCGCTGGACCAGCAGGACTATCCGATGGCTCAGCAGATCTTCGCGCAGATCCTCCAGGTGGACCGTGAGCATGCCGGCGCCATCGCTGGCCTCGCTCGCTGCCTCATTGCCATGGGCGATCTTGAGAATGCCCAGGCCACGCTGGCGCTGGTTCCTCCCGCCAAGGCGGGTGATCCGGAGGTGCTCAGCGCCAAGGCGGCGCTTGAACTGGCGCTGAACCCGGTCGACGTGTCCGAGATCGGCGTGCTCAAGGCCAAGGTCGAGAAGAATCCGGATGATTTCGAGGCCCGGCTCGACCTTGCCGTTCTGCTGAACGGCGCCGGCGAGCGCGCCGAGGCGACGGATCAGCTGATCTACATCATCAAGAAAATGCGCGGCTGGAACGATGAGGCGGCACGCAAGCAATTGGTGAAATTCTTCGAGGCCTGGGGCCCGAAGGATGACTTTACTTTGGCCGGCCGCCGCAAGCTGTCTTCCGTTCTGTTCTCGTAAGGAAACCGATGGGCTTTGTTGACCGATACCGCCGGCCGGAGGATCTGCCGCAGCGCATCGCGGTGTTTCCCTTGTCGGGTGCGTTGCTGCTGCCGCGTGCCGATCTGCCGCTCAACATCTTCGAGCCGCGCTATCTTGCGATGGTCGATGATGCCATGGCGGGCAACCGGCTGATCGGCATGATCCAGCCTGTCATGGCTTCGGAAGCCGAAGATGTGCCTGGCCTCATGAAGGTGGGCTGCGTCGGCCGCATTACCTCCTATGCGGAAACCGCCGACAACCGCATGATGATCACGCTCACCGGCGTCACGCGTTTCCAGCTCGTCGAGGAACTCGACGCCGATACGCCCTACCGGCAGGTCATCGCCAATTATCATCCCTTCGCGGCCGATCTGGTGCTCGACGCGGGCGCGGCGGAGGTGAACCGGCCTGCACTACTCAAGGCCTTCCGTGACTATCTCAGTGCCAACAACATGAGTGCCGACTGGAACGAGGTGGACACGGCGCCGACCGAGATCCTCGTCAATACCCTGTCGCTGCTTGCGCCCTATCCGCCCGAGGAAAAGCAGGCGCTGCTCGAGGCGCCGGACCTGAAGACGCGGGCCGATGTGCTCGTGGCCCTCACCGAGATGGCGCTGTCGCGCATGTCCTCCGGCAGCAAGACACGCCTCCAATAGGAATGAACGATGGCAGATGTCCGCACTGATCCCCGCCTTCTCGAACTCCTGGTCTGTCCCGTCACCAAGACGCGCCTGCAATATGATGCGGAGCGCCAGGAGCTGATCTCGAAGGCCGCAGGCCTCGCCTATCCGATCCGTGACGGCATTCCCATCATGCTGGCGGAGGAAGCCCGTGAGATCAACCGTGAGTGATCCGTGGCCGGAGGAATTGCGCCTCGCCAACGGCGGCCGTGAACTCCACGTGAAGTTCGACAGCGGCGACGCGGTGTCGCTCTCGGCCGAATATCTGCGTGTTGAAAGTCCCAGTGCTGAGGTGAAGGGCCATGGGCCCGGGCAGGAGCAACTCGTCTGGGGCAAGCGCAATGTGAAGATCGCGCGCCTTGAGCCGGTCGGAACCTATGCTGTCCGCATCATCTTCGATGATGGCCACAGCACCGGCCTTTACACCTGGCCCTATCTCCTCAAGCTCGGCCGCGGCCATTGCGATATCTGGAAGGCCTATCTCGACAAGCTGCAGTCCGCCGGCTTTTCGCGCGGTTGAAAGGCACTCTGCCTGGATCATTCCTGTGTTGCGTGCGGGGTGCTAGATTTTCTCGCCGCGTAAGAGTTTCGGCAGGTCGCCGGAAATACCCGCCGCCTCCGTTACGAACATCGATTTGAGCGGAGCGATGCGATTCACCGCCATGAGGCCGGCGCGGCGCAGCAGGGTCAGCACCGGATTGGTGTTGGCGAACAGGCGGTTCATGCCATCCATGGCGGCGCCGGTTGCGACCGTGTCGAAGCGCCGCCACTGGGTGTAGCGGTCGAGAACCGCCTCACTGCCGATGTCGAGGCCGAGGCTTGCCGCCTCATGCACGCATTGCGCCAGGGCCGCCACATCGCGCAGGCCCAGATTGAAGCCGAGGCCTGCCAGCGGGTGCAGTACATGCGCGGCATCGCCTACGAGCGCCAGACGCGGCGCTGTGAAGGTTTCCGCCACATACATTGCAAGCGGGTAGCCGTGCCGCCCTGAGATGATGTTCACCTCACCCAGATGGGTGCCGAAACGAAGTTTCAGCTCATCGGCGAACTCTTCCGGCGGCAGCGCCAGCATGCGCTGCGCGGCCTCCGTCCGCTCCGACCAGACCAGCGAGGAGCGGTTGCCGGGAAGCGGCAGGATGGCGAAGGGGCCGGACGGCGTGAAATGTTCCTCGGCACGGCCATTGTGCGGCAGTTCGTGTTCCACGGTTGCAACGAGGCCCATCTGCTCATAGGGCCAGCCGACGAGCTTGATGCCGGCCGCATCGCGCGCCGGGGAGTTGCGGCCATCGGCCGCCACGATCAGCGAGGCGCGGATCACCGTGCCGTCGGCCAGGGTGACGGAGGCAAGGCCCGGCCCGAAATGATAGTCCGCCACCGGCTGGCCGACGCAGAAGCGGATGTGGGGCGATGCCTGCGCCTCCGCCAGCATGGCGCCATAGAGATGCCGGTTCTCGATCATGTGGGAGGAGGGGCCGCCCTTCATGTCATCGGCTCCGAATTGCAGCAGCACCGGGCGCGCCGCGCCGGGCGTTGCGCTGTCGGTCACGATGATCTCGGCCATGGCCTGCGCCTCATGCGCCACCGCCTGCCACACGCCCAGGGCCTCGAACATGCGCCGCGCCGCGGCGGTGATCGCCGAAGCCCGGCCATCGAAGGCATTGGTGGCAAAGCTGCGCGGATCCTTCACATCAACCACCACGACATCGAGCGGCCGTTTCACCGCGCGCCCTGCCAGGGCGAGTGCGGCGGCAAGCCCGTTCAGTGCAGCGCCGATGACGATGATGTCGTGGGGTCGGGATGTGGGATCCTGGGTCATGTCTCTCCATACGGCCTTTCTGGCCCGGAAGAACAGGTGGCCCTGCGTCGCGGATCGCGATGGCTAATAATTAAGCAGTATATCATATCTGCA
>JBIIGF010000111.1:0-6155 GCA_044236665.1 Aestuariivirga sp.
TCTTCACGCCATCCACCAGCTCGGTCAGCTGCTCGAGCGTGATGTCGACGGCGACCATGCCGGCGACATCCTTGCGGTCCTTGGTATAGAGCGGGTGGAAATAGCTGACGATAAGTTTGCCGGTGATTGCATCGATGTAGGGGGCAAGCACTGTGATGTCGGTTGGCACCGGCCGCAGCGACGGGTCCTTAACCCACTTCTGCCAGGCCTCGTACACGCCCGGGAAGAAGAAGTCCCACCAGTTCTGGTCATTGTTGCCGGGGTAGAGCTTGCCGAATGTCTGGGCCTGGTCGGAGTAGGGCATGGTGCGCATGATCGGGCGCTCTTTCGGCCCGACATAGTAGATCTGCAGCTTGCTCTGGCCCGACCCCATGAGCGATGGCACGAGGAGATCGAAGAAGGCGGAATCCTTCACCGCTTCGGCGACATCGGTCCGCATCGCGTTCGGGCCATCGAGCAGGTAGCCCCAGACGCTGATGACCGAGGGCTCGCCCGGCTCGTTCTGCATCCAGTTGCCACCGGCATCGAACTTCATGCTGTCCTGGAAGTCCGGGTATTTCGCGAGCAGGTCGTTCAGGTCCTTGCCAAGGCCGGGCTCGTCGATCAGGCGTTGGGTGAAGAGCGCCAGCATCTTCAATTGGTCGAAGGTCCGGTTGAACATCAGCGTCGCGCGCTGCGAGGTCACATTGATGTAGCGCGTGAGATATTCAGCGGCCGCGTCGCTGAGGCCCTTCTCGATCTCGATCGAGGCATTGCGCGACAGTTGCTTCACGTTCCACAGCGAAACACCGCCGCTCACCAGAAGGGACAGCAGGACGGCCGCACCGATCAGCGCGATGAACTTGGTGCGGAAGCTTGTGAGAATGTTGCCTTTGGTGACGCCACCCGGCGTATCGGAGTTCATAGCGGCTTCTGTCCCGATGCAGCCCAGATCGGCCAGCCTGCATATCCCTTCGGATGCAGCGCCGCGTGGATGTGATCCTGGAAACCCTGGCGGAACTTGGCGATGAACTCAGGCGGATCGCCTCTGTCCCGCGCCATTTCGCCGGCATAGACGTTTTCCCATGCCTGAATCATGTCGGCGAATTCCTGCGGGTCGCCATCACGGTTGGTAACCATGAATGTATCTATCCTGATGTCTCCGAAGCCGGCATCGCTCAGGTAGCGGCAGCTCTTGGGGCCAAGCTCGATGTCCATCTTGAAGTCGGACCACAGGCGCGCGACTTCCGTGTATGTCCACTGGATGCTCTCGCCGCGCGGTTCGCCCAGGCAATGCGAGTTCTTCTCGTTCGTGATGTAGACGCGGCCGCCCGGCTTGCAGATACGGAACAACTCCTTGAGGATCAGCTCCGGCCGGTCGAAAACCTGAAGCGAATGCCGGCAGATCACGAAGTCGAATTCACTGTCCTCGATCACCATCTCGGACGCATCGCCATAGACGTATTCGATGTCGGAGATGCCGAAGTCGCGCGCTACCTTGCGCGCATAGTCAAGGCTCGACTTCGAGTGATCGAGCGCAAGGATGCGTTCCGGCCTGAACTCCTTTTGCAGCAGCACCGCGAAGTCGCCGATGCCGCAGCAAATGTCGGCGATGCTCATGCCGGGCTTCAGCCCGTGCTTGGGAAGAAGGTGGCGCTCATGCCGCCAGGTGAGCCGTGTCTGGTTGCGCAGGATCGGGATGAAGCCGCCTTCCTCGAGGAAGGACTGGCCGGGGTAGAAGTCCTTGTCGTATTCGGTGACGGTGACATTCGGCAGGGCACGGGCAAGCGGCAGGAACTTGCGGGTGGACCAGCCCAGCACGCTTGAAGTGACGACTTCGATCCGCAGGTCGCTGCGGCGCTCGCTCACCTCCGTGAGCAATCCCGCTATGACGCGGAAGGCCACATTGTTGAGGCGCGCCAGCTTCCGGACATTCAGGTAGAAGGTGCCGCGCACCTGGGCCAGCGCCCGGCTGAGCGAATCGGCCAGTGGCCGGAGTTCCGATTCCTCGCGCGGGCGCAGTTTGCCCGAAAGGATGAACTCCTGGTTGTTCTCATTGTATGTGGCGGCGTAGGTGGCCTCGGTGGAACCGGTCATGCGACGGCTCCTTCGAAGGTCATTTCCGCCGACAGTTTCAGCCGCCCGGCGGCGGGCGCGATGTTGATCTTGGCGCGGTAATCTGCGGCGATTTCAAGAAGGCCGAGATGGGGGTCGGGCGCGCCGGAGGAAAACAGCGCCGCCTGGTAGGTTTCGGCTGCATTGCCCGCCGCCAGCCGGTTCGCGGCCGCCGCGTAGAATTCGCCGGTCTTCTCGTCGTAGGGCATGGTGATTTCGATTACGTCCGTACCGCCGTCGCGGCAGATGCGGCAGGAGAATTCGCCATCGGGGCCATGGTTGACAAACACCGTTTCGAGAAGTTCGTTGAGGGCGGAACTCAGCAGATTGGCGTAGAGCATCGAATCCGCCCGGTTGTGGCTGACCATTCGGGCGGCATAGGAAGAGAGCCGGTCGCAGTGCAGCCACTCCGAACAGAACGCGTCCATGCCCATCGAAATCTCAAGTAGCGGTTTCATGCCACTCATGCCGTCGTTTCCCCTCAACTTCCGCAACATGGCCGGCAAAGCGGCAATCGCGACGCACCCGTTGCCCTAGATGCCATCTTTGCATGATGGTAGCCAGACAAGTCTGCCCAAACAAGCAAATTTAGCTTGCTCTTTGCCCCGTATGGCCGGACTGTCATTGCCTGAGGCGGGCAGTTTATGGAACGGTGCTTATGACTGGTAAAGACAAAACTGCGGGCAGGCCACCCGTCTTCATTTCGGCACCGCTCTCGGCGCTGGTCGAGGGAATATACCGTGCGGACACGACCATCGGCCTGCTGCGCCGGAAAGGCAATCTCGGCATCGGCACCTTCAATGACCTGGATGGCGAACTGGTGCTGTTGGATGACGCCGTCTACTGCCTCAGGCCCCAGGGCGGCGCCGAGCGCATGGCCGATGATGTGCGCACCCCTTTCGCGCTGTGCACCCATTTCGAGGGCGACACGGAGGAGAGGTTCTCCACCCCCATCGCGGCGGAGGCCTTTGAACATGCGATCCTTGATCTTATTCCCTCCACCAACCTGATGTATGCGATCAGGATCGATGGCCATTTCAGCCATGTTCAGGCGAGGACCGTTCCAAAGCAGAGCAACTACTTACCTCTGGTGGAGGTGACCCGGGTGCAGACCCTTTTCGACTTCCATGACGTGGAGGGCACGATCCTCGGCTTCTACACCCCGCAGTTCCTGAATGGCGTGCATCTGGCCGGCCTTCACCTGCATTTCATCACGGCGGACCGTACTGCGGGCGGTCATCTGCTCAAGGCGTCGTCGACGGACATTACGCTGAAACTGCAGCATTCGCCAGCGGTGGAACTTGGGCTGCCGATGACGGTCGACTTCCTGACGATGGAGCGCACCCGTGATGTCGATGCCGATCTCGATGAGGCGGAGCGCTGAAACGCAAAGAGCGCCGCGGGCAGTCGCGGCGCTCTCAACCTCGGTTGCGGCGGGTGCCGCTGCTTACATGTGGGCCGGCGTTGCCATGGCCATCGCGCGCTCGAAAATCTCGATGTAGTGGTTCACGTTCTGGCCGATGAGCTCCATCTTGGAGAACCGGGCGATGCGTTCGCGCGCCAGCTTGAGCTCGGAGGCCGGCACGATCTGCCGGATGATGCCGCAGGTCTCGGCGAGCGACATGAGGCAGACGTCGCGCGGGTCGGGCAGTGCGTCGCGCAGCAGCACTTCGAGCAGGCGGAGCTTTACCTCGCGGATTTCCTTGCCGTCGATTGCCGGATACCGGCGGGTCTTGAGGAACCACAGCAGCCGGCCTTCGGTTTCGACGAGGATCTTCTTCTCGCACAGCCGCGCCAGGGCCTGCTCGCGCACCGTGTCGCCCAGTTCGATCAGCTGGTTGATCAGGTTGCCCGCGCTATGGTCAAAATCGGCGGCTGACAGCTTGGCCAGCACCGGATCAAGCGAGCTGTTGCCGGTCGGCGTCCTGTCAACCACCCAGACGCGGTCGAGGTCGCTGTCGAGCCTGCCTTGCAGGCCAAGCTCCATGATGGACGCCCCGACAAAGCCGGCGCGCTGATATTCCAGTGGAATATCGACAAAACCGCCGTCTTCGTCCTTGAGTGTGAGAAGGAGGAACTCCTCCGGAACTGTCAGCATGGTAAGGCCCCGCAAAGTATCTGAAACCGATATAGGCCGACACACTAGCCCATCGGATTGCAGGGCGGAAGGTTATTTTCACTTGATATAAATTGCCGGTTCCCCGTTGCGCCTGCTTGACCATTGATGCAGACTTGGGATAGCGCGGTGGTGCAAAAGTGTTTTGGGGAACGTCTGCTTGGTGAGCCAGCTCGACATGTCGCTTGCGAACGACATTCAGGAGGTCGGCCGTGTCATCGACAGCCTGGAGGAGTTCGGCGCCGAGAATGGCATCCCCCCGGCAGAGGCGCTGCGCTTCGGACTGGCGCTTGATGAACTGATCACCAACGTCATCTCCTATGGGCTGGCGGGACGGAGTGGCGGCACGATCCGTCTGACGGTCCGGCATGGGGATGGCGTGTTGTGCGCCGAGCTGATGGATGATGGCGTGCCGTTCGATCCGCTGACGGCAGAGGTCGAACTCCCGGAAGGGGATATCGAAGACCGAAAAGTGGGCGGCCTTGGCCTCACCCTTGTCAGGAAGATCATGGACCGGCTGGACTACAGGCGTGAGGATGGTTTCAACCGCCTGAAAATGGAAATGAACTTGAAGGCGGCATGAGCCGTCAATTTGGGAGAGCAAAGCACGTGAGCAACCTTAATCATGAAGTCATCGGCGGCGCGCTGATCCTGAAGCCGTCCCGCCGCATCGATTCGAGCAGCGCCAAGGCCTTCGAGGATGATGCGAACGCCCTCGTCGATGCCGGCCCGAAGCTTGTCGTGGTCGATGCCTCCGACCTCGACTACATCTCGTCGGCTGGCCTCCGGGTGATCCTCACCACGGCCAAGAAGGCCAAGGCCGGCGGCGGCGGTCTGACGATCGCCTGCGCCAAGGCCAATGTGAAGGAAGTGCTGTCAGTCAGCGGTTTCGACAACATCTTCGGCCTGCATGACAGTGTCGAGTTGGCCATTGCCGCCCTCGCACGCCAGTAAGCTTACGGCCTGCCTGCAACGGAAGGAACAGAGATGACCCCCGGTTCGGATATGGGTGGGGGCGGCGATGCTGCCCTTGCTGCGCGGCTGGCTGCCCTTGAGGAGGAGCTGGCCCAGGCGCGGGCCGAGCTGGAGGATATCAACCTGCTCTACCAGGCGACGATCGAGCATGGCGAGGCGGTGGAAGACCAGCTGGCGGAAAGCAACCTGGCCCTCCAGCGCACCCAGCACCGCCTTCAGGAAGAGCTGACCGAGGCCGCCAACTACATCTTCTCCATCCTGCCCGAACCGCGCCGGGAAGCCCCGCGCACGGAATGGCTGCTGGTGCCCTCGACAGAACTGGGCGGCGACAGCTTCGGCTATCACGAGATCGACGATGACCACATCGCCTTCTACCTGCTCGATGTCTGCGGGCATGGGGTGGGAGCCGCGCTCTTGTCGGTAACGGCCATCAATGTGCTGCGCTCGGCTGCTCTTCCGCGTACGGACTTTCGTGAGCCAGGTGCGGTGCTCTCGGCGCTGAACGATGCGTTCCCGATGGAAAAGCAGAACAACATGTATTTCACCATCTGGTATGGGGTGTACCGCCGCAGCACGGCGGAATTGCGCTACGCCAGTGCCGGGCACCCGCCCTCCGTCCTGCGCCGCAGCGGCGGGCAAGTGGAGACGCTCTCCACGCCGGGCATCGCCATCGGCATGATGGAGGGCATGATGTACCGCACCGCCCAATGCCTGATTGGCGCAGGCGACCGGCTGCATCTGGTGAGTGATGGCACCTTCGAGGTGGAAACCGCGCCCGGCGAAATGCTGGCGTTCCAGGACTTCGTCGACAAGATGAGCGCGAGCCAGCCGCAAGAGGTGCTGGCCTGGGTGCGGGGCCTCAATGGCCCGGGCGCCCTGCCGGATGACTTCTCGCTGCTGGCCATCGATTTTTGATTTTTGCCGGTTCAGCCGAACCGCCATCCACAGAAATCTTCTGGGCTTGACCCCT
>JBIIGF010000112.1:0-6119 GCA_044236665.1 Aestuariivirga sp.
CGAGGTTTTTCCCAGCCTGTGCCGGGATGGACTGCGGGCGAATCGCCGCAGTGCGGATAACCGTGTTTTTCGCTTTAATAATCAAAGATTTAGGACGAAAATCCATTTCTTGACACATTTTGGGCCCGCAACTATGGTGCGCGCGCTTTGGGAAGGGAAAGTTTCCGAGCCCGCTTGCCGTTTGTCCGGAGGTCTGCGACATGACTAAGCCGCATAACGAGGAGCAGGTCTCAGCGTCTCCCTCTCCGGAGTTGGGCGAGTTTTCGAAGCGCCTCAAGGATTTGGGCAGCCGCATCGCGGCCGAAGAATCAGAGCGCCGCGAAAATGCGAAGCCGGCCGTGAATCTCGATAGCGCCGCAGGATATGCGAAGGGCTATCGGCTCATTGCTGAATTCGTTGCCGGTACGCTGGTTGGTGGCGGCATCGGTTACGGATTTGACTGGTTGTTCGGCACGTTGCCGTTCGGCCTTGTGATTTTTCTGCTCCTGGGTTTCGGAGCCGGGATCCTGAACATGGCGCGTGCCGCCAAGCGGGTTCCCCCGGCGCAGGAGCGGCTTGCTACGAACCCGCCGCCCAAAGCGGCCATGAATGACGACGAAGAAGAGGACTGACCTTGGCGCAAGGCATCGATCCGATCCATCAGTTCGAACTGAAGACCCTCGCTGGCCCCTGGAACATCGCGGGCCATGAGATCAGCTTCACCAATTCCTCCCTGTTCATGGCCGTGGCCGTTGCCCTGATCACGCTGTTCCTGGTTGCCGCCGCCTCGCGGGCCGCGCTGGTTCCCGGACGGATGCAGGCGGTGGGCGAACTCTGGTACGAGTTCATTCACAACATGGTGAAAAGCGTGCTGGGCCCGGAAGGCAAGCCCTTCTTTCCGCTGGTCTTCTCGCTGTTCTCCTTCGTGCTGATCCTCAACCTGCTCGGCATGTTCCCTTATTTCTTCACGGTGACGAGCCATGTGGTGATCACCGCCTCGCTTGCCGTGTTCGTCGTGGCGCTGGTGGTGGTGGTCGGCATATTCAAGCACGGCCTCAGCTGGTTCAAACTGTTCGTGCCGCATGGCGTGCCGGTGGTGATCCTGCCCTTCATCTCGCTGATCGAGATCATCTCCTTCCTGTCGCGCCCGGTCAGCCTTGGCCTGCGTCTGTTCGGCAACATGCTGGCGGGCCACATCGTGCTCAAGGTGTTCGCGGGCTTCGTCGTGCTGCTCGGCTCCATGGGGATTGGCGGCATCGTTGGCGCCATCGCCCCGCTCGGCATGGCCGTGGCCCTGACGGCGCTGGAGTTCCTGGTGGCCTTCCTGCAGGCTTTCGTTTTCGCCATCCTGACCTGCGTCTACCTCAACGACGCGCTCCACACCCATCACTAAAGCCCATCAACCTTCAACTCAGTCAAAACTCAAGGAGACTAAAATGGATCCCGTAGCAGCTAAGATGATCGGCGCCGGCATTGCGTGCATCGGCATGGGCGGCGCTGGCATTGGCGTCGGCCACATCTTCGGTAACTTCCTCGCGGGCGCCCTGCGCAACCCGTCGGCCGCTGGTGCGCAGTTCACCAACGCCCTGATCGGCGCGGCTCTGGCCGAAGGCCTCGGCATCTTCTCGCTGGTTATCGCGCTCCTCCTTCTGTTCGCCGTCTAATCCGCGAATCAGTCAAGAGACGAAGCCTGGCGGGCGTCAAACTCCGCGCAGGCTTCCCTATTTGAGGCTCAAGACATGTCGCAATCGACAATCGTCGTCGCCGAAGCCACGGCTGAAGCACCGGCAACGGGCGAAGCCGGCCACACCACGTCGGGAACTGCGGCGGATGGCGGCCACAGCGCCGCGTTTCCGCCGATGGACGCCAAGTCCTTCCCCTCCCAGATCTTCTGGCTGGTGATTTTCTTCGGCCTGCTCTACCTGCTCATGAGCAAGGTGGCGCTGCCGAAGATGGCGCAGGTACTCGGCAACCGCCACAAGGCCATCGAGGGCGACCTCGCCAAGGCCTCCGCGGCGAAGAACGAGACCGAGGCTGCCGTTCAGGCCTATGAGAAGGCGCTGGCGGAAGCCCGCGGCAAGGCTCAGGGCATCGCTGCCGACACCCGCGCCAGGATGAACGCCGAGATGGACGCCGAACGCGCAGCGCTGGAAAAGACGCTGGCCGCCAAGTCGGCGGAAGCCGAAGCGAAGATCTCCTCGGCCAAGTCCAAGGCCATGCAGGACGTTGACAGCGTTGCCGCCGAAACCGCTGCGGAAATCGTCGCCGAACTGACCGGCCACAAGATCAGCGCCGCCGATGCCGCCAAGGCCATCGCCGGGCTGAAAGCGTAAGGGGGAAGAACGATGCAGTTCGACGCGACATTCTTCACCCTCATCGCCCTTGTGATCTTCCTCGGCATTGTTGCCTATGCAGGGGCCTTCAAGGCCATGGGCGCGGGGCTCGACTCCCGCGCTGCCCGCATCCGGCGCGAGCTTGAGCATGCGTCCAAGCTCCGCAAGGAAGCCGAAGCGCTGCTGGCTGAATACAAGCAGAAGCGCCTCGACGCCGAAAAGGAAGCGGAAGCCATCATCTCCGCCGCCAAGACCGACGCCGAGGACTATGCGGCCGACACCCGCCGCAAGCTGACCGAATCGCTGGAGCGCCGCTCCAAGCAGGCCGAGCAGAAGATCGCCCAGGCCGAAGCCGCCGCCATCAAGGATGTGCGCAACGCGGCAACGGAACTCGCCATCGCCGCTGCCCGCCACATGTCGGCGGATATCAGCCGCGGCGAAGCAGGCGCCAAGCTCATCGCCAGCTCGATCGAGGCCGTAAAGAACCGCCTCAACTGAGAGGGTTCAAGAGACACAACCAAAAGCCCGGCCGTGATGCCGGGCTTTTTCTTTGCGCCTGCTTGCGACCGTCCATTTCTCCACAACGTGGCATCCAAAAAGGCATCGCCGGGGCAAGCCCGGCGATGATGGGTGTGGTGACAATCCCCCTCTCCCGCGACTCGCGTGGGAGAAGGTGCCCGAAGGGCGGGTAAGGGCTTATGTCGTCCCTACTCCGCCGCTTCCATGTAGTTCGCCATGGGCGGGCAGGTGCAGACGAGGTTCCTGTCGCCGAACACATTGTCGACGCGCGCCACCGGCGGCCAGTACTTGTCGTTCGGATAGCCCTTGAGCGGGAAGAACGCCTTTTCCTTGGAGTAGGGATGCTTCCAGTCGCCCAGCAGCAGGCGGTGGGTGTGGGGCGCGTTCCTCAGCACATTGTCGAGCCTGTCGGCCTTGCCTTCCTCCACCTCGGCGATCTCCTTGCGGATCTCGATCATCGCGTCACAGAACCGGTCGAGCTCGCGCTTTCCTTCCGATTCGGTCGGCTCGATCATCAGCGTGTCGGCAACCGGGAAGGACATGGTGGGCGCATGGAAGCCATAGTCGACGAGGCGCTTGGCCACATCCTCCACCGAGAGACCGGTCCGCTCCTTCAGCCACCGGAGGTCGATGATGCACTCATGCGCCACGAATCCGCCCGGCCCCTTGTAGAGCACCGGGAAATGCGGCTCGAGGCGCTTTGCCATGTAATTGGCGTTGAGGATCGCCATGATCGTGGCCTTGCGCAGCCCCTCGCCCCCCATCATGGCGATATAGGTCCATGAGATGGGAAGGATCGAGGCCGAGCCCCAGGGCGCAGCCGAGACGGCACCCTGCGACTGGTTGCTGCCCGCCGCGGGATTGACGCCCGTCACCACCGCATGGCCCGGCAGGAAGGGTGCCAGATGCGCCTTGACGCCGATCGGCCCCATGCCCGGGCCGCCGCCACCATGCGGGATGCAGAAGGTCTTGTGCAGGTTCATGTGGCAGACATCGGCACCCAGTTCCGCTGGCCGTACGAGGCCCACCTGCGCATTGAGGTTGGCGCCGTCCAGATAGACCTGCCCGCCATGGGCATGGACGACCTCGCAGATCTCCTTCACCGCCGTCTCGAACACGCCATGCGTCGAGGGATAGGTGATCATGAGCGCGGCGAGATGGTCCTTGTGCTCGGCTGCCTTCTTGCGGAGGTCCTCCACATCGACATTGCCGTGCTCGTCGCAGGCTACCACCACCACCTTCATGCCCGCCATGACGGCGGAAGCCGGGTTGGTGCCATGCGCCGAAACAGGGATCAGGCAGACGTCACGCTGCGCGTCACCGCGTGCACGGTGATAGCCGCGAATGGCGAGCAGGCCCGCATATTCGCCCTGGCTGCCGGCATTGGGCTGCAGCGACACGGCGTCGAAGCCGGTGATCTCAGCGAGCATCTCCTCCAGCTCCTCAAAGAGCTGCATGTAGCCCTGCGCCTGCTCGAGGGGCGCGAAAGGGTGCAGCATCGAGAAGCTCCGCCAGGTAACGGGGATCATCTCCGTCGTGGCATTGAGCTTCATGGTGCAGGAGCCCAAGGGAATCATCGCCTGGTCGAGCGCCACGTCCTTCACCTGCAGGTGCCTGAGGTAACGCAGCATCTCGGTCTCCGAGTGGTACATCGAGAACACCGGATGCGTCAGATAGCTGGAGGTGCGGCGCAGCGCTTCGGGGATCGTTTCCTTGAGGCCCTTGTCGATCGCGTCGATCGAGACGCGCTCCAGCGCGTCAGTCTTGAAGACGGTCAGCAGCCGTTCGAGTTCCTGCCGCCTGACCGACTGGTCGAAGGAAATACCAAGACGATCGGCATCGACAAAGCGCAGGTTGATCCGCTGCTCCTTGGCCTTTGCCCACAGCGCATGCGCGCGGCCCGGCGCATGGATGGTGACGGTATCGAAGAACGACTTCGTCGCCACCTCATAGCCGAAGCCCCTCACCGCGGCGGCGAAGATCTCCGCCATGCGATGGGTGCGCTCCGCCATTTTCCGGATGCCGGCCGGGCCATTGTAGACCGCGAACATCGAGGCGATGACGGCCAGCAGCACCTGCGCGGTGCAGATGTTGCTGGTGGCCTTCTCGCGCCGGATGTGCTGTTCGCGCGTCTGCAGCGCCATGCGCAGCGCCCGGTGGCCTTCGGCATCGACCGACACGCCGATGACGCGGCCCGGCATGGCGCGCTTGTACTCGTCCCTGGTGGCGAAGAAGGCGGCGTGCGGGCCGCCATAGCCCATGGGAACGCCGAAGCGCTGCGCGGAGCCGATGGCGACATCGGCACCAAGCTCGCCCGGGGGCGTCAGCAAGGCGAGCGACAGGAGGTCCGCCGCCATGATGGCCAGTGCGCCCGCACCATGCAGCTTGGCGATCACACCGCGATAGTCGCGCACTTCGCCGGAAGAGCCCGGATAGGAGAGAAGGGCCGCAAACACGGTTTCCGGTTTGAGGTCCGTCGCGGGGTCGCCGATCACCACATCATAGCCGAAGGCCCGGGCGCGTGTTTCGATCACGCCGATGGTCTGGGGGTGGGTGTCGCGGTCGATGAAGAAGCCATTGGCGCTGGTCTTCACGACGCGCTTCGCCATGGCCATGGCTTCTGCCGCGGCCGTGCCCTCATCAAGCAGCGAGGCGTTGGCGATTTCGAGGCCGGTGAGGTCGATGATCATCTGCTGGAAGTTCAGCAGCGCCTCGAGGCGGCCCTGGCTCACCTCCGCCTGATAGGGCGTATAGGCCGTATACCAGCCGGGGTTTTCGAGGATGTTGCGCAGGATCACCTTTGGCGTGACGGTGCCATAGTAACCCATGCCGATCATCGAGACGAACACGTCGTTGCGGTCCGCCATCTTGCGCAGATAGGACAGGGCGGTGCGCTCCGGCATGGGCTTCCTGAGTTCGAGCGGGCGCTTGGCGCGGATGTTCTCCGGCACCACCTTGGCGATGAAGTCCTCGAGAGACGTGGCACCGAGGCTGCGCAGCATCTCGGTGGTTTCGACGTCATTGGGGCCAATATGGCGCGGAATGAAATTGCCGGCTGGTTCCAGCTCGGCAAAGGACGGACGCGATGCCATGGCCACCACCTCAGCCGTTCACGAACGCGTCATAGGCGGCGCGGTCCATCAGGCCGTCAAGCTCGCCGGGGTTCGACAGCTTCACCTTCATGAACCAGGCGGAGCCTTCGGCCTCGCGGTTGACGAGGGCCGGATCACCTTCGAGTTCCCTGTTCACCTCCACGACCTCGCCCGAGACCGGCACATAGACCTCGCT
>JBIIGF010000113.1:0-6070 GCA_044236665.1 Aestuariivirga sp.
GCCGCAGCCGGTGCGGCCCTCAACGCTGCGCTTTGCCATGCGGGCCCGGTTCAGCTTTCCCTCTGCCACCGAGAGGTCGATGGCATAGCCCTGCGCGGTGGGCAAAACGAGGATCGCCGTGACATCAGATGCCTTCGCCACGAGGCCCTCGGCAATGGCGAAGCCAAGGCCGAAGTCCTCGAAGTCGGCGGGCGTTCCCATCATCACCGCATAGTTCGTGGAATTGAACTGCACGGCGAGCGGCACTTCCTCGGGCACCTGCCAGACGGTCGGCGTGTCGCCCGCCAGGGTGTGAAGAATGCCCCTTGCGGTGACCGACGTGCGCAAGCCCTCCCCGTGCCCGGCCTGAACCGGGACGAGGGCGGGCTTCATGGCACGCGCCAGGCTCACTCCGCCGCGACCATGGGGGCGGCGACGCGCTTGTTCTCTTCCTCGCGTTCTTCCCACTCCTTCTGCCAGTCCGAAGGCTGGTTGGAGAGGGTAACCTGTACCGCCGTCACCTTGTATTCGGGGCAATTCGTCGCCCAGTCAGAGTTATCGGTGGTGATGACGTTGGCACCCGACACCGGGTGATGGAAGGTGGTGTAGACGACGCCCTGCGGCATGCGGTCTGAAATCACCGCGCGCAGCGTGGTGGCGCCGATGCGGCTGGCGATCGACACCATGGCACCTTCCTTGATGCCGCGCGTCTCGGCGTCATGCGGGTGGATTTCCAGCACATCCTCCGTGTGCCAGGCCACGTTCCCGGTGCGGCGCGTCTGGGCGCCGACATTGTATTGCGAGAGGATGCGGCCCGTCGTCAGGATCAGCGGGTAGGAGCGGTTGGTACGCTCCGTGGTCGGAACGAATTCGGTGACCACGAAACGGCCCTTGCCGCGCACGAAGCCACCGACATGCATGAGGGGCGTGCCCTCCGGCGCCTTGTCGTTGCAGGGCCACTGCACCGAGCCAAGCGTATCAAGCTTGGCGAAGGAGACGCCGGAGAAGGTGGGTGTCACCCGCGCGATCTCGTCCATGATCTCGGAGGCGTTGTTGTAGCTCATGGGATAGCCCATGGCGGTGGCGAGGTCGCAGACCGCCTGCCATTCATGCTTGCCCTGAAGCGGGGCCTTCACCTGGCGCACGCGGTTGATGCGGCGTTCGGCGTTGGTGAAGGTGCCATCCTTCTCGAGGAAGGAGGTGCCCGGGAGGAACACATGGGCGAAGGCGGCAGTCTCGTTCAGGAACAGGTCCTGCACGACGACGCACTCCATCGCTTCCAGCGCGGCATTCACGTGCTTGGTGTTGGGGTCGGACTGGGCGATGTCCTCGCCCTGTACGAAGATGCCCTTGAAGGTGCCCTCCACGGCGGCGTTGAACATGTTGGGAATGCGGAGCCCCGGTTCATTGTCGAGGTGGGTGTTCCACACCGTCTCGAACATCTGGCGCGCCGTGTCGTCGCCGACGTGGCGGTAGCCTGAGAACTCATGCGGGAAGGAGCCCATGTCGCAGGAGCCCTGCACATTGTTCTGCCCACGGAGCGGATTCACGCCCACGCCGTTGCGGCCCACATTGCCGGTGGCCATGGCGAGGTTCGCCATGCCCATGACCATGGTGGAACCCTGGCTGTGCTCGGTGACGCCGAGCCCGTAATAGATGGCGCCGTTGCCGCCATTGGCATAGAGCCTTGCCGCGGCCCGCACTTCGGCGGCGGGAACGCCAGTGACCGCTTCGAGCGCCTCAGGCGAATTCTTCGGGTCACGGATGAAGGCCTCCCAGCGGGCGAATTCCACCGGGTCGCAGCGTTCGTTGATGAAGGCGCGGTTCTCGAGGCCTTCGGTCATCACCACATGGGCGAAGGCATTGATGATGGCGACATTCGTGCCGGGCTGCAGCTGCAGGTGATGGTGGGCGCGGATGTGCGGCGATTCCACCAGATCGATGCGGCGCGGATCGACGACGATCAGCTTGGCGCCCTCGCGCAGGCGGCGCTTCATGCGCGATGCGAACACCGGGTGGCCATCCGTCGGGTTGGCGCCGATCACGATGATGACATCCGATTCGGCCACCGACTTGAAATCCTGCGTGCCGGCTGATGTGCCGAAGGTACGCGACAGGCCATAGCCGGTGGGCGAATGGCACACGCGCGCGCAGGTATCGACGTTGTTGTTCTGGAAGGCCGTGCGGATCATCTTCTGCACAACGAAGACTTCCTCGTTGGTGCAGCGCGAGGAGGTGATGCCGCCGATCGAGGTGCGGCCGTACTTCTCCTGAATGGCCTTGAAGCGCGATGCGGCATAGCCGATCGCCTCGTCCCATGCGACTTCCTTCCACGGATCGGTGATCCGCTCACGGATCATCGGCTTCAGCACGCGGTCCTTGTGGGTGGTGTAGCCCCAGGCGAAACGTCCCTTGACGCAGGAATGGCCCTCATTGGCGCCGCCATCCTTGTAGGGCACCATGCGGACGACCTCGTCGCCCTTCATCTCTGCCTTGAAGGAGCAGCCCACGCCGCAATAGGCGCAGGTGGTGACGACGGAGTGTTCCGGCTGGCCCATCTCGATCACGCTCTTTTCGGAGAGGGTGGCGGTGGGGCAGGCCTGAACGCAGGCGCCGCAGGAGACGCATTCGGAGTCGAGGAAGGCTTCATCCATGCCGGCCGAGACGGTGGAGTTGAAGCCGCGGCCGTCAATCGTCAGCGCGAAGGTGCCCTGAACCTCCTCGCAGGCCCGCACGCAGCGTGAGCACACGATGCACTTGGCGGGATCGAAGGTGAAGTAGGGGTTGGATTCATCCTTGGGCTGATAGCGGATGTTGTCGGAGCCATCGGCCCGCTTCTTGAAGACGTGGTTCTCGCCCTCATAGCCATAGCGCACATCGCGCAGCCCGACGGCGCCGGCCATGTCCTGCAATTCGCAGTCGCCATTGGCGGCGCAGGTGAGGCAGTCCAGCGGGTGGTCGGAGATATAAAGCTCCATCACACCCTTGCGGAGCTGGGCGAGGCGCTGTGTCTGGGTCTTTACCTTGATGCCGGGGGCAACGGGGGTGGTGCAGGAGGCGGGCGTACCCTTGCGGCCCTCGATTTCCACGAGACAGAGACGGCAGGAGCCGAAACTGTCCAGCATGTCTGTGGCGCAGAGCTTGGGGATCTTGGTGCCAAGCTCCATCGCGGCGCGCATGATGGATGTGCCTTCCGGCACGGTTACCTGCTGGCCGTCGATTTCCAGTGTCACCATCTTTTCAGAGGTGGACTTGGGCGTGCCGTAGTCGGTTTCCTTGATCAGGGTCATGGGGCTGTCTCGCTCCTATTCCGCCGCAAGCCGCTGGGGCTTGTCGAAGTCTTCCGGGAAATGCTTGATGGCGCTCATCACGGGCATGGGCGTCAGGCCGCCCATGGCGCAAAGCGAACCATCGGTCATGGTCTGGCAGAGGTCCGCCAGCAGATCGAGGTTGGTGTCACGGTCGACGCCAGCGATGATCTTGTCGATCACCTCGACGCCGCGGGTGGAACCGATGCGGCAGGGTGTGCACTTGCCGCAGGATTCAATGGCGCAGAATTCCATCGCGAAGCGGGCCTGGCGGGCCATGTCGACGGAATCGTCGAACACGACGAGGCCGCCGTGGCCGACCATGGCCTGGGCCGCGGCGAAGGTTTCATAGTCCATCTCGATGTCCATCTGACTGGCGGGCAGATAGGAGCCGAGCGGACCACCGACCTGGATGGCGCGGACCGGACGGCCGGTGAAGGTGCCGCCGCCGAAGTCCTCAACGAGCTGGCGCAGCGTGACGCCGAAGGCCTTCTCGACGAGGCCGCCCTGCTTGATATTGCCGGCGAGCTGGAAGGGCAGCGTGCCGCGCGACCGGCCCATGCCATAGTTCTTGTAGGCCGCGCCGCCCTTGGCGAGGATGAAGGGGACGGCGGCGAAGCTCAGCACGTTGTTGATGACGGTGGGCTTGCCGAACAGGCCTTCGAGCGCCGGGATGGGCGGCTTGGGCCGCACCGTGCCGCGCTTGCCCTCAAGGCTTTCCAGCATCGCGGTTTCCTCGCCGCAGATATAGGCGGCGGCGCCACGGCGGATTTCCAGATCGAAGGATTTATCCGTCCCCTGAATATTGTTGCCGAGCCACCTGGCTTCGGTTGCAGCGGCAATGGCCTGGCGCATGGTGGCAATCGCATCGGGATATTCGGAGCGGATATAGACATAGCCCTTGTTGGCGCCCACCGCGATGGCGGCGATCGTCATGCCCTCGATCAGCATCAAGGGGTCGCCCTCCATCACCATGCGGTCGGCGAAGGTGCCCGAGTCGCCCTCATCGGCGTTGCAGCAGACATATTTCTGATCGGCCGAGGCATCATGCACGGTCTTCCACTTGATGCCGGTGGGGAAGCCCGCACCGCCGCGGCCGCGCAGGCCCGACTCGGTGACTTCCGCCACGATGGCCGCGCCCGCAAGGCCCAACGCCTTCTTCAGGCCCTCGAAGCCGCCATGCTTCACATAGTCGGACACCGATACGGGATCGGTGATTCCGCAGCGGGCGAAGGTAAGGCGCTCCTGATTCTTCAGATAGGGGTGCTCTTCGATATTGCCGAGGCGGAGCGGATGCGCGCCGCCCGTGTGGAAGCCAGCGGCGATGAGCGAGGCGACATCCGATTCGGACACGGGCGCATAGGCAATGCGGCCCTGCGCGGTTTCCACCTCGACGACGGGCTCCAGCCAGAGGAGGCCGCGCGAGCCATTGCGCACGATCTCGATTCCGAGTTCTTCCGCGCGCGCCGAGAGGGCGGCGGCGACCTCATCAGCGCCGACGGAGCGGGCCGCCGAGTCACGGGGGACATAGACCTTGATCATTTCCGGCACTCCGCAATGATCTTTTCCATTTTGGCGGCATCGACGCGGCCGACGAGCTTGTCATTCACCATGACAGCGGGCGCCAGGGCGCAATTGCCGAGGCAGAAGACCTCCTCGATGGTGATTGCGCCATCGGCGGTGGTCTGGCCGAGCTTCACCTGAAGGAAACGCTCCACCATGGCGATGAGTTCATTCGCCTTCATGGCCTGGCAGGCTTCCGCCCGGCAGATGTGGATCACATGGCGGCCGACCGGATCGTGGTGGAAGTCTTCATAGAAAGTGACGACGCCGTGGATTTCGGCGCGCGAACGGTTCAGCGCCTTGGCCAGCGCCGGCAGCGCCGCCTCGGGGATGAAGCCCATCTCGTGCTGGATGTCGTGCAGGATTTCCAGCAGGGCATCCGGCCGGTTGCCGTAACGCAGCGCAATCTCCCGGGCGGCCGTCGCTTCGCGCGGGGACTTGTCGATGAGGGTGTGTTTTCCAGACATGCGGCCTTATCGCGCAGTCTGGCCGGGATTGCCAATCGACGGCCTCTATGGGGTCATAGGCCAGGATGATCGGTCAGCCTGACTTAGCGGCAATTCCGGCGATGCCCTGGGCCATCATGTCCAGTGCGCGGCCAAAGCGGGGGCGGCCCAGCTGCTGTTCCAGCGGGCAGGCCTCATCCGTGCAGCGGTGCTGGTCGCGGCATTGGCCCTCGGTCTGGTTCAGGGGGACATAGCAGGAATGGGTTTCGCAGAAGGCGTGGGTCTTGTCCGGGGACATTTTCATGGCGCGTACTCCTTGAGCTGCGACCATGGGGCCCGAAGCCGGGGCCGGCCTTGACGGAGATCAAGCCTTGAAGCGGGCCGCGGCCGCGAACAGGGCCGAAACGAGGGGAGAGAGCGGATCGCGCGGCAGGCCGACAAGGCCCACCTTATGCTCCACCTTCGGTTCCACCAGGGGAACGGCCTTCACCCCCTCGAGCCGCCCGAGCACATGCAGGAAGTAATCCGGCATGATGGAGGAGAGGCCCATCGACTTCACCGAGGACAGGAGGTTCATGATGGAATTTGTCTCGAGCCGGGGCGAGGGGCTGGCATCGGCGGCCGCGAAGGCGCGGTCGATGATCCGGCGGTTCTGACGGTCGGCATGGGTGGCTACATCGGCGGGCGCTCGCTCGAGAAGGTGGCGGGGGCGATTGCCGTCAAGGCGGGCCCGCGCAAGAGCCGCTGAGCCGGGTGGCCGCCCGCCTTGCGGGG
>JBIIGF010000114.1:0-6056 GCA_044236665.1 Aestuariivirga sp.
TCATCCGCCACGATCTTCGCGGTGCGTTCCTCCTTGAACAGCATCTCGGGATGGGCATGAAGGTCTTGCCGGATGGCGACGAGATCCGGCAGGTGCTTCCTCAATGTGTCTTCGATCATCGCTTCTGCGGCACTTTCCGTTCGATGATGCTGAAGGCCCACACCGCGAGGAAGGTAAGGCACATGTAGACGACGGCCAGCAGCATCAGGGGTTCATAGACAATATAGGTGTCCTGCGTGATGCGGTTGCGCACCACGCCGGCCAGGTCCATCACCGTCACGGTCATGGCCAGCGGCGTGGCCTTCAGCTGCAGCACCACCTCACCCGCAAGGGTTGGCAGAACCATGCGCACCGCCCGCGGGAACCATACGCGGGTCAGCACCTTCCACGGTGACATGCCGAAGGCGCGGGCGGCTTCAAGCTCGCCGCGCGGCACGCCGAGGAAGGCGCCACGCATGATCTCGCCCTCATAGCCTGCGAAGCTCAAGGTGAAGGCCAGCAAGGCATACCAGAAGGCATCTAGCCGGATCAGCCACATGAAATCTGTGCGGAAATCGGGATAGACCATGGCGATCTTGGGGAACAGCGAGCCAAGCCCATAGTAGATCAGCCACAGCTGCAGGAGCAGCGGCGTACCGCGGATGACAGTGCAGAAGCCTTTGGCGATCGCCGCCGCCCATGTGGGACCCGTCACCTGCACGAGCCCGATCGGTATAGCGAGGATCATGCCGATGATGCAGGACAAGACCCACAGCAGAACCGTGAGCCACAGGCCCTTGAGCAGGAGCGGCAGGTATTTCGACACCCAACCCCATTGGGAGACGGCCGCCAGCCAATAGATCAACCCGGCCGCGATCGCGGCCAGCACCAGAAGCACCAGCGACTTGACGACAAACTTGAGGACCCGGATGTTCATTACACCCCCCTCACGCCAGCTTCCGCTGGCCGCGACGCACCCGCCGTTCCAGCAACGCGAAGCCCTTCTGCGACACCAGTGTGATCAGCAGATAGATGAGGCCAGCCGCAATGAAGAAGGTGAAATACATTTTGGTGTTGCCCGCCGCCTGCCGCGTCGCCAGTGCGAGTTCGGTGTAACCCACGACGGCAATCAGGGCCGTATCCTTGGTGACGATCAGCCACAGATTGGCAAGCCCCGGAATGGCGAAGGGCAACATGGCGGGTAGCGTAATGCGGCGGAAGATGAGCCATGGCGACATGCCATAGGCCTTGGCCGCCTCGATCTGGCCAATGGGTATGGCCATGATGGCCGCACGCAGAACCTCGGTCGAATAGGCGCCCTGCACGAAGCCCAGCACCAGAACCGCAGCCACGAAACCGTTGATGGCCACGGCACCAAAACCAAGGCTCTCCAGCAACTGGTTGAGCGTGGCCGTGCCGGCGTAATAGAGGATGAGGATGAGGATCAACTCCGGAACCGCCCGCACAAGCGTGGTGTAGCCCTGGGTGATCGAGCGGGTGAGCGAGCTTCCGTAAAGCTTCGACAAGGCCCCGGAAATTCCGATGAGCAGGCCGAGCGCATAGGCCAGCACGGCAATCGAAACGCTCATGGCCGCGCCCCAGAGGAGCTGGTCGCCATACCCCGTGGGTCCGAAGGACAGGATTTCGGGAAAGCCGGGACTGGCCGCCATCATGCGCCCCTGAAAAAAGGGCCTGCGGAGCCAAGTGCCCCGCAGGCCGGTTTGCTTACTTCGGCAGAACCATCTTGCCGACGAGGTCAGGATACTTGTTGGTGATCTCCTCGAACTTGCCCGACTTGGCGAGTTCGGCGATCGCCGCGTTCAGCTTGTCCTTCAGTGCGGTGTCTTCCTTGCGAACGCCGCCGCCGACGCCCTCGCCGAGCACTTCCGGATCATCCTTCACCTGACCCTTCAGTTCGCAGCAGGCAGTACCCTGTTCGGTCTTGAGGAAGGCGTCGAGTGCGGAGGCATCGGCCTGCACATAGTCAAGACGGCCGGCAGCGAGGTCGTTGTTGGCTTCATCCTGCGTGGCATAGGTCTTCACTTCGGCGCCAGCGGGCGCATAGTACTTCTGCACATACTTTTCGTGGATGGTCGACACCTGCGCGCCGATCACCTTGCCCTTGAGATGCTCAGGAGTGATGTCCAGGTCGCCGGTCTTGGCACCGATGATCACGGTCGGTGTGTTGTAGTACATGTTGGTGAAGTCAATGGTCTGCTTGCGCTCGCCGGTGATCGACATCGAAGACCAGATCACGTCGATCTGCTTGGAGGTGAGCGCCGGGATGATGCCATCCCATGCAACTTCGACCAGTTCGCACTTTTCCTTCATCTGCTCGCAGACGGCGTTCATGAGGTCGATTTCCCAGCCGACCCACTTGCCCGAGGCGTCCTTCGAGGAGAAGGGCGGATAGGGCTCGGCAGCCACGCCGAACTTGATGTCGGCCATGGCGGCGGAGGACGCGCCCGCCATCATGGCGGCGGCGGCAACCGCGAATACGAAGCGACGAGACAGTTTCATTTGGTCTTCTCCCTTTTATCCAGGGCCCTCGGCCCATGGTTTCCTAAGTTAAACGGCTTCAAGTCCTCTTGCCGGATCAGCCATGGCTCGAGGACACGAACTGGCGGCAGCGTTCGCTCACGGGGGAGCCGAACACCTGCGCGGGCGGCCCCTCCTCCTCGATCACGCCCTTGTAGAGGTAGATGACGTGGTTCGAGACATCGCGTGCGAACTTCATTTCATGGGTGACGAGGATCATCGTGCGGCCCTCCTCGGCAAGGCCACGGATCACGCGGAGAACTTCGCCGACGAGTTCGGGGTCCAGTGCTGATGTCGGCTCGTCGAACAGCATGACCTTGGGTTCCATGCACAAGGCGCGCGCAATTGCGGCGCGCTGCTGCTGGCCACCCGAGAGATAGGCCGGATACTGGTCCCGCTTGTCGAAGAGGCCGACCTTGTGCAGCAGTGCCTCGGCCCTTGTAATCGCCTCCTGACGGGGAATACCCAGCACATGCACAGGGGCCTCGATCACATTCTGCAGCACCGTCATGTGCTGCCAGAGATTGAAGCTCTGGAACACCATGCCGAGCCTCGTCCGGATGCGCTCCAACTGGCGGCGGTCCGAGGGGTGGAGGTCGCCATCCTTCTGACGGGCAAGTGCGACCTGCTCACCGGTGACTTCGATTTCGCCTCCCGTCGGCATTTCAAGAAAGTTGATGCAGCGCAGGAAGGTCGATTTGCCCGACCCCGAGGCCCCGATCATCGACACGACGTCACCTTCACGTGCCGTAAGGGAAACACCTTTGAGAACCTCAAGCTCGCCGAATTTCTTGTGAAGCTCCTTCACCCGCACTGCGACCGGGCGGCCATCATTCGCCTTCACTGCAGCGTCCGCCAAACTGTTCTCTCCCCGTAAGCCGTGCGCGGCCTTGTTCTTGGACACGAGTTTAACAAGAAAACCGCCGACTGCAATTCAGCAGTTGGCGGTTTGAAAGCTTTTCTGACGTCAGCCCCCGGCAGGGCAGGATCACGGAGGAAAGAGACACCACGCCGTAGCGGTAACCTGTGCCTCACGCACGGGATAAGCACGCCGGGGACCGCTCGCAGGGACGCGAGCCGGTCAGGCTGGCTTGTCGGACGGCTTGCGCCGGGGTGGCTTGCGCGCCGGCTTCCCGCCGGCCTCCTCATCCGCCGTCACGGTGGCGCGTGGCAGAGCCTTGCGGGCAGGCCTGCCAGGCAGCGCCTTTTCATCGTCACGGCTCAGATAGGTGAAGGTCAGGCCGTCATCCTGGAGCAGGATGCGTACCGTCCCGCCCTTGGCGAGCTTGCCGAACAAGACCTCCTCGGCAAGCGGCTTCTTGACATGTTCCTGAATGACGCGGGCCAGCGGCCTTGCACCCATCTGCTGATCATAACCCTTCTTGGCCAGCCAGTCGGCCGCCTCGGTCGACAGCTCGATGTTGATCTGGCGTTCCGCCAGCTGGGCCTCGAGCTGCATGACAAACTTCTCGACGACCTTGCGAACCACCACCGACGGGAGGTGGCCGAAGGGGATCACCGCATCAAGCCGGTTGCGGAACTCCGGCGTGAACATGCGCTGAATGGCAGCGGTGTCATCGCCCTCACGCACGCTGCTGCCGAAGCCGATGGCCTCGCGCGCCATGTCCTGCGCACCTGCATTGGTGGTCATGATCAGGATGACGTTACGGAAATCAACGGACTTCCCATTGTGGTCCGTCAGCTTGCCGTGGTCCATCACCTGCAGCAGGATGTTGTAAAGATCGGGATGGGCCTTCTCGATCTCATCGAGCAGCAGCACGGAATAGGGATGCTGGTCGATGCCGTCGGTCAGCAGACCGCCCTGGTCGAAGCCGACATAACCGGGAGGGGCACCGATCAGGCGTGAGACGGAATGACGTTCCATGTATTCCGACATGTCGAAGCGCAGCATGTTGACGCCCATCACCTCGGCCAGCCGCTTGGCGACTTCCGTCTTGCCCACGCCGGTGGGACCTGAGAACAGGTAGCAGCCGATGGGCTTTTCGGGCTCCCGCAGGCCCGCACGGGCCAGCTTGATCGACGCAGCGAGTGCCTCGATGGCCTTGTCCTGGCCGAACACCATGCGCTTCAGGTCCGCCTCAAGGTTCTTGAGAACGGAAGCGTCATCCTTCGTCACCGTCTTGGCGGGGATGCGGGCCATCGTGGCAATGGTCGCCTCGATTTCCGGAACGCCGATCACCTTGCGGCGCTTGTCCTCCGTCAGCAGCATCTGGGATGCACCCGTCTCGTCGATCACGTCGATCGCCTTGTCGGGCAGCTTGCGGTCCGCCATGTAGCGTGCGGAGAGCTGTACCGCCGTCTCGATCGCGTCATCCGTGTAGCGCACCTTGTGGAACTCCTCGTAATAGGGCTTCAGCCCCTTGAGGATGGCGATGGCATCGGGAATCGACGGCTCGTTCACATCGATCTTCTGGAAGCGGCGGACAAGCGCCCGGTCCTTCTCGAAGTGCTGGCGGTATTCCTTGTAGGTGGTCGAGCCGATGCAGCGGAGCGAACCATTTGCCAGAGCAGGCTTCAGCAGGTTGGAAGCATCCATCGAGCCACCGGAGGTTGCGCCAGCGCCGATCACCGTATGGATTTCATCAATGAACATGATGGCGCCCGGGCGGGATTCAATCTCCTTAACCACAGCCTTGAGGCGCTCTTCGAAATCACCGCGGTAGCGGGTACCGGCCAGCAGGGCACCCATGTCCAGCTGATAGACCGTGCAGTTCCTGAGAACCTCCGGCACCTCGTCATTGATGATCTTGCGGGCCAGGCCCTCTGCGATGGCGGTCTTGCCCACACCCGGATCGCCCACGAACAGCGGGTTGTTCTTCTGGCGGCGGCAGAGGATCTGGATGGTGCGGTTCACCTCCGGCTCGCGGCCGATCAGCGGGTCGATCTTGCCCTCACCCGCCTTCTTGTTGAGGTTGATGCAATAAAGATCGAGCGCGTCGCCCTCGCCCTTCTTCTTGGCGCCGCCCTCCTCGTTGTTCTCGGAACTTGAGGCAGCGCCCTGCTGGTCCTGGTCGACGCCACGCACCGGGCGGGCCTCCGACAGGCCGGCCCGCTTGGCGATGCCGTGCGAGATGTAGTTCACCGCGTCATACCGCGTCATGTCCTGCTCCTGCAGGAAGAAAGCGGCATGGCTTTCGCGCTCGGCGAAAATGGCAACGAGCACATTGGCACCCGTCACCTCCTCGCGGCCTGAGGACTGGACATGGATCACCGCGCGCTGGATCACGCGCTGGAAGCCGGCGGTCGGCTTCGAATCCTCGCGCTCCGCGGTGATCATCTGGCCCAGCTCGTTGTCGATGTAATTGGTCAGGCTCCGGCGCAGCACATCGAGATCGACGTTGCAGGCCTTCATCACGGCGGCGGCGTCCTTGTCGTCGGTGAGTGACAGCAGCAGGTGTTCGAGCGTCGCATATTCATGGCGGCGTTCGTTGGCCAGTGCGAGGGCGCGGTGCAGCGCCTTTTCGAGACTGCGGGAGAATGTCGGCATTGGCCTATTCCTTTTCCATCGTGCACTGGAG
>JBIIGF010000115.1:0-6042 GCA_044236665.1 Aestuariivirga sp.
ACATCGCCTTTGCCATCGCGGCGCGCGTGCTGGGCCTGCGTGACCTCGGGCCGGCCATCGCGCCGCTCAACGCCTTCATGATCCTCACCGGCATGGAAACGCTGGGGCTTCGCATGCAGCGCCACTGCGACAACGCTTTGAAGGTGGCGCAGTGGCTCAAGAAGCATCCGAACGTGGCTTGGGTGAATTATGCGGGCCTCGCGGATGACAAGTACCACGCGCTGCAACAGAAATACTGCCCGAAGGGGGCGGGTGCCGTGTTCACCTTCGGCCTCAAGGGCGGCTATGACGCCGGCGTGAAGGCGGTGTCCTCGGTGAAGCTATTCTCGCATCTCGCCAATATTGGCGATACGCGTTCGCTCATCATCCACCCGGCATCCACCACCCACAGCCAGCTCAGCGCCGAGCAGATGAAGCTGGCAGGCGCAACGCCCGATGTGGTGCGCCTGTCGATCGGCCTCGAAGACGTGGACGACATCATCGCCGATCTCGATCAGGCGATTTCGTAAGTCAGTCCCTCATCACGAAGCAACATGGCCGGGGGCTTCCCCGGCCATTTTCACGTCATGACGTGGTCTTGCTGGAGAGCATGAGGTGGAGGTTCCACAGCGCGGCGGCCAGCACCACGAGCGCGCCGCCCTGATGCACAAGGCCCAGCCACAGCGGCACGGCCCACAGCAGCGTCCAGATGCCGAACACCACCTGCAGCAGAACGGCACCGAGCAGCAGGAAACTCGGCCCACTGCGCACCACGAACGCATGCCATGCCACCAGAACGACGATCAGATAGGCGATCATCCGGTGGCTGAACTGCACCGTCAGCGCATTCTCAAACAGGTTGCGCCACCAGGGCTGCGCCGCCAGCAGGCCATCGGGGATCAGGGCCCCCTCCATCAACGGCCAGGTGTTGAAGCCGAAACCGGCATCAAGCCCCGCCACGAAACCGCCCGCGGCCACCTGCAGCAGGATGAGGCCCGTCAGCAGCAGGGCGGCCCACTCCCGCCCCTGCCGGGGCGCGCGGCGGCTGTTGCCGAGGCCGAAGGCCACCCACAGGATCGCCACGAAGATGAAGGCTGCCAGCGTGAGGTGCGCCGCAAGCCTGTACTGGCTGACATCTACCCGGTCGACGAGGCCGGAGGCCACCATGTACCAGCCAAGCGCACCCTGCAGCCCGCCCAGCACGAAGAGCACGGCGCAGCGCAGCGCCGTCTTGCCCGTCAGCGCGCCGGTCACGGCGAAATAGGCGAAGGGCAGGAAGAAGGCGAGGCCGATGATGCGGCCAAGGAAACGGTGGCCCCACTCCCACCAGTAGATGAACTTGAAGGCTTCGAGCGACATGCCCTTGTTCACGAGCTGATACTCGGGGATCTGCCGGTATTTCTCGAAGGCCTCCAGCCAGTGGGCTTCGGTGAAGGGCGGAATGGCACCAAGGAGCGGCTGCCATTCGGTGATCGACAGGCCGCTGTCCGTCAGCCGGGTGGCGCCGCCCACGATCACCATCAGGAAGATCAGCGCGGCGACGGCAAACAGCCACGCCCTCACATAAGGAAGGGCGGCCTCTTGGCGGTGGTTCATGATTTCGCTTGGCATGGAAATCGGAATACTGGGGGCAGCCCCACCGTTTCAAGTGATGAAGCGCCGCAGTACCCGGACCTTGCGTAACCGGGGCCGCCACCCTAATTCACCATCATGAAGCAACGCACCCGTAAAGCCATCGGCACCGCCGCCGTCATCGTGTTCATCATCATCTATGCGCTGGTGATGATGGCAGTTGGCGGCGAATGGGCGGTGGGCAAGGGCCTGGCGGTCGAGTTGCCGTTTTACATCGTCGCTGGCGCCCTCTGGCTGCCGGTGGTCATGGTCATCATCCGCTGGATGTCCCGCCCCGACCCTGCCTGAGGGCTGGCGGGCCGCTCGTCGAGCAGAGGCAGGCATCCGTCATCCCATTGCGGGGATGTAATCCTCGAACCATTCGACGCCATGCAGATTGCCGTCATTGTCATTGGCGGCATCACGCGTACGGAGGTAAATGCCAGGCCACTCGAACAGCAGGCCGGCGGCTTTGAGGCTGTTCCAGCCGGGCCGGCTGCTGCGGCCGCGCTGCGAGAATTCCTCCGCCTCCTCATCGCTGGCACCCGCCACCAGTTCAAGCAGGCGAAGCCCATCCTCGCGCTGCAAGCTGAAGCACTGAGGCCCCGTGATGCCGATGAGGCGCAGCGCATCGGCAAGCCCAATCGCGCCCTTGAGAAACTCCACCAGGCGAGGATCGACGTCTCCTCTCATCGGATTATCCTTCTCCATTCCTATCCGAAGGATTTTTTACCGGAAGGCCCGCCGAAAATCACGTGGATTAGGCTCAAAATGGTGGAATTATCCCGCGATGGTAAGCAACACACATCAAGATCGGCATGTTTTTGCAATCCGGACTCGCAATCGCGTAACCAAGCCGCAGACGCGGTGAATCAATCCTTTCGCCAACCCGCGCAATTTCAGCCGTCACGTTTTCCCGATGGACAGGAATGCTCCGCTAAATCCGACTCCAGTAAGTAACGAGTGCGGCTGAGGAAATGTCATGAAGGGCGCGTCACGCCTTCCGGCAAGCGAGAGCGGAGCATACAGGATGGGCTACGCCATCATCGCGGCTGCCATGACACTTGCCCTGGTGGCCACCGTTCCGCTGGTCGCGGGCTCACTGCCGCGCGTGCTGCACCTGTTCACCGGCCTGCTGGGCGCGGGCTTCTGAACCCGCACCCCTTTCCCCGAGACATGGATGCCACATGACCACCCCGCAAAGCTTCGCCTTCGGGCGTGCCGACCTTGCACACGCCGATGACAGGGACAGCTTCATTACGCTGAGCCGCGCCTATTTCGGCTGGATGAATGGCGAGATCACACGGCATTGCGGCTTTTCGATCGAGGACATCATCAACACCAGCCTCGATGGCTATGTCCTCCACACGGTGGAGATCGGGGGCCGCCTGACATCCGATGAGGGTGGCATTTATTTCCTCCGCGAACCGGGCGGACACCCCCTCGCCATGGGCGGCCTGCGGCGCCTGCCGGATGGCGCAGCGGAAATCGTCCGAATCTTTACGCGGCCCCAAAGCCGCGGCCTTGGCCTCGGCAGTCGGATGGTGACCGAGTTGGTCCATATCGCCCGGAGCCTCGACTACCCGACGCTCCGCCTCGACACCGCGGTCTTCATGGTTTCCGCCCAGAGGATTTACGAAGCCACAGGCTTCACCCGCCGCGCACCCTATGCAGGTGCCGAACCGCCCGCGCCCTTGCAGCCCTTCTGGCTCTATTACGAACGCCCCCTCTGAAGCTGTCGCGCGGCCAACAAAAAAGGACCGGGGATTTCTCCCAAGTCCTTGTTTTGAATGGTCGGAGCGACTGGATTCGAACCAGCGACCCCTATCCCCCCAGAATAGTGCGCTACCGGGCTGCGCTACGCTCCGACACGGTGGCAGCCTCTAGCATTGTTCTTCAGGCAGCGAAAGAGTTATTCGCGGCGGCGCGGTGCGCGTCAGGGCGGCAGGTTGGGATCAAGAATACGACGCGCCTCGTTCAACTCACGCAGGGCCGCGCGCAGCATGTCGGCCTGGGATTCGGGCAAACGGTTTGTAACCTCTCCCTCCACAGCCGGATCGCCCAGCGGAAGCGAGTCCTCGGTTTGGGCTTCGGCCGGAGCCTCGGCCTCAGGTTCAGCGGCGCTGCCAGTGCCGGGCTTCGCCACACGGGGCGCTGCCTTTGCGGTACCCGGCGGTGGCGCGGTGGCCATCTCGTCCTCGCGCTTGCGTGGTTCGATGTCGCCGCGGCCAACGCCCGCCACATAGGCGGCGCCATCCTCCTTCAGGATCTTCTGTACGCCGCGGATCGTGTAACCATCCTTGTAGAGCAGGCTTCTGATGCCCTTCAGCAACTCGACATCGGCCGGGCGGTAATAGCGCCGGCCGCCGCCCCGCTTCATCGGCTTCACCTGCGCGAAACGGGTTTCCCAGAACCGCAGCACATGCTGCGGCACGTCAAGCTCCTCGGCAGCTTCGCTGATGGTGCGGAAGGCGTCAGGCGATTTATCCACCATGCTGCGCCCCTCCTCCGGGCGCGGCCGGGCGCGGAAGCGGTCAGTCTTCCTCGGCGCCCCGGTCCATGCCGTTGATCACGTTCTTCATCACCTGGCTCGGCCGGAATACCAGCACACGCCGCGGCGTGATTGGCACTTCCTCGCCGGTCTTGGGATTGCGGCCCACCCGGCCGTTCTTGCTGCGGACCATGAAGGTGCCGAAGGAGGAAAGCTTCACCGTCTCTCCCTTCACCAGATGTTCCGACATCATGTCGAGCATGCTCTTCACGAGATCGGCCGATTCGCTGCGCGACAGACCGATCTGCCGGTGGACTGCCTCACTGAGATCGGCGCGGGTAAGCGTCTTGCCAGCCATACTGAGCCCCCTGCAATTCGGCCAAAAAACTACGGCGCGAACGGCCAATGGTCAACAGGAAAGAAATCAGGAACTCAAAGGGTTACGACAAAAGCCTCAGTAGCGGGCCAGAACCGCGCCCCAGGTGAAACCGCCACCCATCGCCTCGAACAGCACGAGATCGCCCCTGGTGATCCGCCCATCCCTGACGGCGGCATCGAACGCGAGCGGGATCGAGGCGGCGGAGGTATTGCCATGGCGGTCGAGCGTCATCACGATACGCTCTTCGGGAATGCCGAGCTTGCGCGCGGTTCCCTCCAGGATGCGGCGGTTGGCCTGATGCGGCACGAACCAATCCACCTCGGCGGGCGTGACGCCGGCCGCCACCATCGCCTCATCCATGACGGACGCGATGTTGACGACGGCATGCTTGAACACTTCGCGGCCTTCCATGCGCAGGTGGCCGACCGTCTTGGTGGTGGAAGGCCCGCCATCGACATAGAGCTTGTCATTGTAGCGGCCATCCGACCGAATGCGGCTCATCAAGATGCCGGGGCTTGCATTGCCATCAGCCACGCGCGCCGCCTTGAGCACCATGGCACCCGCGCCATCACCGAACAGAACGCAGGTGGTGCGGTCGCTCCAGTCAAGGATGCGCGAGAATGTCTCCGAGCCGATGACCAGCACGCAGTGCGCCTGCCCCGCCTTGATCATCGCGTCGGCCACGGTGAGGCCATAGACGAAGCCGGAGCAGACCGCCTGAACGTCAAACGCAGCGCCCTGAGTGATGCCGAGGTCGGCCTGAATCAGGGTTGCGGTGGCCGGGAAGGTATTATCGGGCGTGGCGGTGGCTACGATGATGAGATCGACCTCGCCAGCACCGATGCCGGCGTGGGCCAGCGCGCGGCGCGCCGCCTCGGTGCCGAGCGAGCGTGTCGTTTCGCCATCACCGGCAATGTGGCGGGACTTGATGCCGGAGCGCTCGACGATCCACTCGTCGCTGGTATCAACGATCTTGCTGAGATCGGCGTTGGTCATCACGCGCTGCGGCAGGGCCGATCCGCATCCGGCGATCACGGAGCGGATGACGCCGTTGGTCACATCGGTCATAGGCTGAGTTCCGATTGCTTTTCCTCGGCCGCGGCAGGCTGGTCCAGCAGCGCGGTCATGATTTCCACGTCGGCCTTGATCTTGCTGACAAGATCGTTGCGGACGATTTCTATGGTCACGTCGATGGCGGTGGCAAAACCCAGGGCATCGGTGCCGCCATGGCTCTTCACCACCACGCCGTTCAGCCCGAGGAACACGCCGCCATTGTGCTTGCGGGGGTCCATGCGCTCCTTCAGGGCCTTGAATGCGCCGGAGGCGAGCAATGCGCCGATCCTGCTCATGAGCGTGCGTGACAGGCACGCTTTCAGATACGTTGACAATTGCTTGGCCGTGCCTTCGGCGGCCTTCAGCGCGATGTTGCCTGTGAAGCCTTCCGTCACCACCACATCGACCGTGCCCTTGCCGATATCATCGCCCTCGACGAAACCCTTGTATTCGATGGGGAGCTTGGAATCGCGCAGGATACGCCCGGCTTCCTTCACCTGCTCGGCACCCTTGATCTCCTCAACGCCGA
>JBIIGF010000116.1:0-6023 GCA_044236665.1 Aestuariivirga sp.
GGCCAGCGTCTCGCCCGATGGCACGGGCGAACTCTGGGTCTGCACACAGGGCCACTTCGTCTATCGCAACCACTGCGCCATGCTGCTCGGCATGGATGTCTCGAAGCTGCGCGTCACCTCCTCCGAAATCGGCGGCGGCTTCGGCGGCAAGACCCATGTGTGGGCCGAGCCCGTGGCGCTTGCGCTGTCGCGCAAGGCCAACCGCCCGGTGAAGGTTGTGATGAGCCGCGAAGAAGTTTTCCGCGCCTCGGGTCCCACCTCCGCCACATCCATCGACGTGAAGATGGGCGTGAAGAAGGACGGCACCATCGTGGCGGCAGATGCGACGCTGCGCTTCACCAATGGCCCGTATTACGGCATGTGGGCCGAGCTTGGCTCGATGACGGCTTTCGCCTGCTATGACCTGAAGAACGTGCGCACCGTGGGCTATGAGGTGCTGGTGAACCGCCCGAAGACGGCGGCCTACCGCGCGCCCTCTGCCCCGATGGCGGCCTTCGCGGTCGAGAGCGTGGTTGATGAGCTCGCCCACAAGATCGGCATGGATGCGGTGGAACTGCGCATCAAGAATGCCGCCAAGCAGGGCACCAAGTCTTCCTACGGCCCCGTCTATGGCCCGATCGGCATTGGTGCCACCCTCGAGGCGGCGCGCAAGCACCCGCACATGAAGGCCCCGCTGGGCAAGAACCAGGGCCGTGGCATGGCCTGCGGCTTCTGGTTCAACTTCGGCGGCCAGACCTGTACCGACATCAACATCGGGCCTGATGGTTCGGTGACTCTCACCGTCGGCACGGTGGATGTGGGCGGTTCGCGCGCCTCCCTCGCGCTGTGCGTCGCAGAGGAACTGGGCGTTCCCTATGACCACGTGAAGTGCCTGGTCGCCGACACCGGCACGCTCGGCCACAATGACATGACCGACGGCAGCCGCGGCACCTTCTCTTCCTCCATGGCCGGCATCTTCGCCGCCCGCAACGCGGTGTCGGTGCTCAAGGAGCGCGCCGCCAAGATGTGGGAAATCCCGGTGGAGGACGTCGTCTGGGACGAGGGCCACGCCAAGGCCAAGGGCAGCAAGTACGGCAACCTCGCACCGCTGTCGCTCAAGGAAATCGCGGCGGCGGCCGGCAACACCGGCGGGCCGATCGCGGGCCACTCCGAAATCGTGGCGGATGGCGCGGGCGTGTCCTTTGCCACCCATATCTGCGACGTGGAGGTCGATCCCGAAACCGGCCGCTCGCGCGTGGTGCGCTACACGGTCATCCAGGATGCCGGCAAGGCCGTGCACCCGACCTATGTGGAAGGCCAGTATCAGGGCGGTGCCGCGCAGGGCATCGGCTGGGCGCTGAACGAAGAGTACATCTACGGCAAGGACGGCCGGCTGCAGAATCCGGGCTTCCTCGACTACCGCATCCCGGTGTGCTCCGACCTGCCGATGATCGATACGCAGATCCTCGAGATCCCCAATCCCAACCACCCCTATGGCGTGCGCGGCGTTGGCGAAACCTCGATCGTTCCGCCGCTCGCCGCCATCGCCAATGCCATGTCGAATGCCTTCGGCGTACGCATGACGCATGTGCCGATGTCGCCGCCGCGCGTCCTCAAGGCGCTCGAGGCGGCACAGAAGGCCTGATTTGGCCGAGATACACCTTTGGGGGGCGCTCCGTCCGGCAGCGGGCGGGGCGTCTTCCGTTGTGGTGGAGGCGAAAACCATCCGCGAACTCTTCCGCAAGCTGGAAGAGGCCTACCCCGGCATGGCGCCACACATCGCGCGCGGCATCGCCGTCTCGATCAATGGCAAGATCTACCGTGACAACTGGCAGGCTGAACTGCCAGAGGGGGCCGAGATCTACCTGCTGCCCCGCATTCAGGGCGGGTGAGGGCCAACGCCTTTCAGTCTCTTCATGCCCCCGCTTGACCGGGGCATCTCGGGCCGTCTCGAAAGTATGGCCGGATCCAGTCCGGCCATGATGAGAGGGGGATGCTGGAGAGTTTTCCGTAACCTCCTCGATTACTATTGAATTCCCGCTCGAAAGCCCCGATATCCCGGTCTCCAACAGAGAGAGCTGACATGCACCTCAAGGGCTTCCACCACCTCACCGCCGTCACCGCCGATGCGCCGGGAAACTACAAATTCTACACGGAGACGCTGGGCCTCCGCCTCGTCAAGAAGACGGTGAACCAGGACGACACCTCCGCCTATCACCTGTTCTATGCCGATGGCATCGGTTCGCCCGGCACCGACATCACCTTCTTCGACTGGCCCGTGGGCCGCGAGCGGCGCGGCACCCACTCCGTGACCCGCACCGGCTTCCGGGTTGCCAGTGAGGAGTCGCTCACATGGTGGCAGCACCGCTTCACCATGCGCGGCGTGAAGCAGGACCCGATCTCGGAGCAGGGTGGATGGCTCACCCTGCCTTTCGAGGATCATGAAGGCCAGCGGCTTTCCCTCGTGGCGGACAAGGCGGGCGAGGCCCATGCCTGGGACAAGAGCCCCGTGCCGCCCGAACACCAGATCAGGGGCCTCGGCCCGATCACCATGAGCGTTCCCGATCTCCGCACCACCGACGTGGTGCTGACCAAGCTCATGAACATGGTGCCTACGGGCAGTTTCTCCGGCACGCATGTCTACAAGATGAGCGCCGATGGGGCAGTCGGCGAGTTGCATGTCACTGTCGATCCCACACTGCCACCGGCCCAGCAGGGGGCGGGCGGCGTCCATCACGTGGCCTTCAATATTCCGTATGCGGAGTATGATGCCTGGGCCGAGCGCCTGCGCTCCATGCGCATGCCGAATTCCGGCAAGGTGGACCGTTTCTGGTTCCGGAGCCTGTATTTCCGCGAGCCCAACGGCGTGCTCTTCGAACTGGCCACCGATGCACCGGGCTTTGCCACGGATGAGCCGATGGACAAGCTTGGCGAAACCCTCTCGCTGCCGCCCTTCCTCGAAGACCGCCGTGCCCAGATCGAGGCGGGGCTGAAGAAGCTCTGAGCCATTCGCAACAACGCGGACTACGGGTTGCGCACATCTTGCCCACTGAACCCGTCATCCCGGCCTTGGCCGGGGTGACGCCGACCGGGTGCAGACAGTCATGAAATTGGGCGCTCTGTAGCCTACCCGTCATAGCCATAGTCGCGGCGGGCGGCGTCAACGCTGACCAGGCCTGCGGCGATGTCGTCTTCCAGCGCCTCGCGCGCGCGCCGGTCGGGCTGGCCGAAGCCGCCGCCGCCCGGGAGTTTCAGCACGAGGCTGTCCCCCGTCTCGATGATGTGGATGCCCTTGTCCGGCAGTTGAGTGCCCGTACCGCGAGCCGCTTCGCCCTTGCAGCCGGCAAGGCCGCCCTCGCGGCCCAGCGCCGGATTGTGGATGCGGTCGAAGGTGGCAGCCGAAATGGCGAAGGGGGCGGCCTCGCGATTGGCAATCTCGATCACCTGCGAAACGCCACCGCGCCACTGGCCCGCGCCACCTGAATCGGCGAGGTAATGCTTGCGCTTGAAATACAGCGGGCATTGCGTTTCCGTGACTTCGACAGGGATGGTGCCCACACCCGAGGGGAAGGCCGTTGTGGCCAGCCCATCCTTGCCAGGCCTGCCGCCGATGCCGCCAAGCCCCATGTTGATCACGGCGAACTGCTTTGCCTTTGCCGTCTGCTCCGGCGGAACCCGTCCGTGGGCGGAATAAAGCGACAGGATCCAGATGGGGCCCGCACTTTCCGCCTGCACCGTTCCCGGCAGGGCCTGGGCGAGGCAGCCGAACACGCTGTCGGCCAGCATCTGCCCGATGACATGGCGCGCCGTGACGGGCGCAGGCCGGATCGGATCGACGATGGTGCCAGGCTCCGTCACCAGATCGAAGCAGGAGAGCGAGCCGATGTTATTCGGCACATGCGGCGCAATCACCGCCTTGAGGCCAAATACGGCATAGGCATGGGTGTAGGTGCGCGGTGAATTGATGCCGAACAGCGAGGCGGGCGAGGAGCCGGAGAAATCGACGGTGATCTTGCCCTTCCGGATGGTGAGCTTCGACTTCAGCACCAGCTGGCGCTCATAGCCATCAAGCGGCATCTCATAGGTCCATTCGCCCTGCGGAAGGGCCTTGATCGCCTCGCGTGCGCCCTTCTCGGACTGGGTGAGGATGTGCTTCGCCAGCGCGTCGAGCGAGGTGAGCCTGAACTCCTGCATCATGTCGATGAGGCGGCGGGCGCCTGTATCATTGGCGCTGATGAGCGACAGGATATCGCCCTTCACCTCCACGGGGCTGCGGGAATTGGCGAGGATGATGGAGAGCAGTTCCTCGTTGAGCTTGCCCTCCTTGCGGATTTTCAGATGCGGAATGAGGGTGCCTTCCTCGAAGGAGGAGTTGGCCTTGGCCGACATGCCGACCCCGCCCACGTCGATCACATGGCAGGTTGAGGCGAAGAAGGCGACGAGCTTCTTGCCGAGGAACACCGGCGTCATCATCACGTAATCGAACAGGTGACCGGTGCCGAGCCACGGGTCGTTGGTGACGAACACATCGCCCGGCTTCATCGTCGCCTGCGGGTAGCGCTTGAAGAAATGGGCAACGGCGGTGGCCATGGTGTTCACATGGCCGGGGGTTCCGGTCATCGCCTGGGCGATCATGTTGCCCTGCGTGTCATAGACACCGGCGGACAGGTCGCCTGCCTCGCGCGTGATGGTGCCGAAGGCGGTGCGCAACAGTGACTGCGCCTGTTCCTCGACGACCGCGATGAGGCGGTTCCACATCACCTGCGTGCGGATGGCTGCGAGTGCGTCCTTGCTCATCGCGTGCGCTCCAGAACAATGTAACCAAGGGAGTTGATCGTGGCCCTGAAATTGGCGCCGACGATGGTTGAGGTTTCATCCTCCGCGATGATGGCGGGGCCCTTGATGGTTGCGCCCGGCTTCATGTCAAACCGCCAGTAGACGGGGGCGGAGACCTGTTTTGAAAGGGCGGGATCATAGATCACGCGCTTGGAGCGGGGCTTGGGCGCTGCCGTCTTCGCAGCCTTGACGGCGCGTTTCGGCTTCACGGTGGTGGAGGAGACGGTGACGGACCATGTGATCGCCTCCACCTCCTGGTTCGGAATCCTGAGCCCATACACCTGCTCGTAGAGCTGTTCGAAGGCGGCCTTGAGCTTCAGGCCGTCAGCCTTCACCAGTTTCTTCACCGGCACGCTCACGCGGATTTCATGGCCCTGGCCGATGTAGCGGCAGTCGGCGATGATGTGAACCGTGGCCTTGGCTTTTCCGAGTGCAGGTTCCACCACGGCGCGCGCATCCGCCGTCATGGCGGAGAGCAGCGTGTTGACGCGGTCGGCCTTGAAATCATCGAGCGACAGGACGGCACTCTTGGTGATTTCATAGGCAACCGGCGCGCGGAGGAAGCCGATGGCAGAGCCGACGCCTGCGCCCTTCGGCACGATGATGGTGGAGACGCCCACTTTCTCGGCAAGGCGGCAGGCGTGCAAGGGCGCGCCGCCACCAAAGGCGATCATGGTGCAGGCGGCAATGTCATGGCCGCGCTCGATGGCATGGACGCGCGCGGCATTCGCCATGTTCTCTTCGACGATTTCGGTAACGCCGGCGGCGGACCAGAAACCCTCGAGCCCGAGCCTGTCGCCAATGTTCTTCTGCAGCGCCTGTCTGGCGGCAGCCTCATCAAGCGGAATCTTTCCGCCCGCGAAATAGGCGGGGTCGATCTTGCCCAGCGTCAGGTTGGCGTCGGTCACGGCGGGTTCGGTGCCGCCCCGGCCGTAGCAGACGGGGCCGGGTGTGGAGCCCGCGCTATCGGGCCCCACTGTGATGCGCGAGAGCCTGTCGACGCGCGCGATGGAACCGCCGCCCGCACCGATTTCCACCATCTCGATCACCGGAATGCGCACCGGCGTGCCGGAGCCCTTCATGTCGCGGTAGGCGCGGGCGATTTCGAACTTGCGCGCACGCTCGGGCTCGCCGTCCTTCAGGAGGCAGATCTTCGCCGTGGTGCCGCCCATGTCGAAGGAGAGAACATCAGGCAGCGCGCATTCCGC
>JBIIGF010000117.1:0-6013 GCA_044236665.1 Aestuariivirga sp.
TGCTCTGGAGTGACACAGGCAATCACGCAACGACTGCCATAGAGTGCGGAAGCCACCTCCGCTCCGACCGCGAGGTTGATGTCAGGCATGGCAAGTATGATGCCGGACGGCGCGGTGCCAAGGCGGATCGCCTCGGCGATGGCACCGGGTGCCGAACCCGAGCCTCGGGATTCCGTCATCACCAGAATCGTTCCCTGCACGCAGGCCCCGCGCTGCGGGTGGTGTACATCGAGGATCACGCCGGAGCGTGGTTCGAAAGCCCCCCAGAAGCTCAAGGGTTCATCGAGCCACAGTACAGGCCCCTCGGCTTCCCCGGTTGTCAGCAGGCGGGCCTTCATCGCTGCGTGGTCCAGAGATCGGGGTCGCGCCAGACCTCGCCCCGGATGGCGCTTTCGACGCATTCCTTCAGCGAGCCGAAGGCGACCTCCACGGCGAGCATGCCCGGCGCGTAATAGGCCCATTTGGCGGCATTGGTCATGACGCGGCCCGTGAGCCCGCGCACGCGTGGCGAATAATAGGTGCAGACATCGACCGGCACCTCGACGCCTGCGGCCGACAGCGCTGCGACCCAGCCCCGGCTGCTGGCCAGTTCACGTACCACGCGGCTGGTCGAGACGAGGAAGGGCAGTCCGTGCTTCACCCGCCGCCCATCCAGCAGGCGCAGCAATTCGCCAAACTCCTCAAGCCCGAAATGTGGCGTGCCGAGTGCTACTGCATCGAGCGGGCCATCCTGCGCGGTTGAAAGGCCGCGGTGGGCGCGGGCCAGGTCATCGGCGCTCACGCGGTGGGTTTCGTCTCCCTGCAATATGGTTGAGATGTCCGGCGCTTCGGGCGTCACGCCAGCCCCATGCCAGAGTTCGACACCACCCGAGGCGGCAGCTGCCGAGCTGATGGCCTTCAGCGCGTGGCGTGGCGTATCGGACGGAAGGCCGGAGATCACCGGAATACGGCGGCCGGCAAGGCGGCCCGCATGATGGCCGATGAGATGGGCAAAAACATCCTGCCTGCGCCAGCTTTCGGGGAGGCTGCGGCAGTCGATGTGAAGGGCGGCGAAACGGTTCTCGCTGCGGTGGAGGCCCGCGTCAGGGGCAAGGCCTGTGAGCGCACAGGCGACATCGAGATAGTCGCCGTATTTGTTGGTCCGCGCGCCCACTGCGGAATTGTAATAGGCGACCGCGTTGGATTCGCCGACGGCGATCTGCTCGCCGAATGCGGGGCCGCCCGGAAGCTGGTAGGGCGCGCAGGTCCAGGTCGGCCGGGTACCGAGCTGCTCGTAGAGCCGCATCAGCTCGGCGGCACCCTCGACCATCTCCGGGTCTTCGCTGCGTGGCCTGAGTGAGGGGTCGGCAAGGCTCACGACACCATTGTTGGTCCAGGTTTCAACGGCCAGCCTTGCGTCATGCGCCAGCAGGAAGCGCACGAAATCGACATGCGCCCGGCCTGTGTAGAAACAGGCATCGAGATGGGCGAAGGAAATAGGCAGCAGCTGCCTCGCACCCATGATCTCCGCCGCCTTCACCACAAGGCGCATCGCCAGCTGCATCGCCTTGCCTGACCGGCCGGCGAGAAGATCGCGCGCGCCGTCATCCAGCTCCATCAGGGTTTCACTTTCTCGAGTGCCACGCGGTTGAGCGTCTGGTAGTCGGTCTTGCCGGAACCGAGCAGCGGCAGTTCCGCGAGGGTGAGCACATTGCGCGGTACCATGAGTGTGGCCATGCCCAGCGCCTTCAGCCCGTCCGCCACCTTCGTGGCATCGAGCGTTGTATCGGTGGTGAAGAGCACGAGTTGTTCGCCCTTGCGTGCATCGGGCACTGCCACCACGGCGTGCTGCGCGTCAGGAAACGCCTTGAGCAGGTTCTGCTCGACAAGCCCCAGTGACACCATTTCGCCGGCGATCTTGGAGAAGCGCTTGGCGCGGCCGAGGATGGTGACGAAGCCATCCTCGTCGATCTTCACGATGTCGCCCGTGTCATACCAGCCATCGGGCGGGGCTTCGATGATGCCGGGCTTCTCGGCGCGCAGATAGCCCAGCATGATGTTGGGGCCTTTCACGAACAGGCGGCCGCCTTCCTCGATGCCGGGCACGGGCTCAAGCCGGTAGCGCACCTGGTCCAGCATGCGGCCCACCGTGCCGGTGCGGAAATGCATCGGCGTGTTGACCGCGACGACGGGCGCGCATTCCGTTGCGCCATAGCCTTCGAGGATGCGCAGGCCGAATTTCTCCATCCATGCCTCGCGCGTCTCGGGCTTCACCCGCTCCGCGCCCGCCACCACGAGGCGGACGTTGAAGAAGTCGTAAGGATGGGCGCTGCGCGCATAGCCCATCAGGAACGTATCGGTGCCGAACAGGATCGTCGCGTTGGTCTCGTAGCAGAGTTCAGGCACGATCTTGTAGTGAAGCGGCGAGGGGTAGAGGAAGGTCCGGACGCCCGCCAGAACGGGAAGCAGCACCCCGCCCGTGAGCCCGAAGGCATGGAACATGGGGAGCGCGTTGAACACCACATCCGAGGAGGTGAAGGCAATGCGCGCCGCCGCCTGATAGCGGTTGGCGTGAAGATTGCGGTGTGAGAGCACCACACCCTTCGGCAGCCCCTCGGACCCCGAGGTGAAGAGAATGACGGCGGGTCCGTTGGGATCGCTGAGGGCGCCGCCCATACGGAGCGCCCATCTGGGGAAGAGGCGGGCGAACAGGCCGTAGAGCTTGTCTTTTGGCGTCAGGGCCGCACGCAGGTCCTCGAGGATGATCACCTTGCGCCCCTCGGAGAGAAGCTTCAGGTCCTCCTGCATGTTGCCCGCTTCGATAAAGCGGCTGGAGGTGACGATGGTCGTGATCTGGGCCGCCGTGCAGGCCGCGGCCATGTTCACCGCACCCGTCGAGAAATTCAGCATGGCGGGCACGCGGCCGAAGGCATGCAGGCCGAAGAGCGTGACGAAGCAGCCGGTGGAATTGGGCAGCAGCACACCGACATTGGTCTCGCCTTGCGTCATCTCCGCAATGCGGCGGCCGAGGACGAAGCTCCCCAGCAGCAGCTTGTTGAAATTCGCGGGCGTGCGGTTGATGTCCTCCAGCACCTTGTGGCTGCCGCCATGGGTGTGCCGCGCATCGAGCAGGGCGTCGAACAGTGTCCGGTCGATGTTCGAGGTGCGGAACACCATGTCGGTCATCACGTCATAGAGCTTGTCGGCCTGGTGGCGGCGCAGTTCGGCGCCGCGCAGCCCGTCGGGGCCCTCGAATTTGACCGGCGGCAGGAAGGTGATGGTGATCTTGGGGAACCAGCGCAGCCTGAGCTTGCCGCGCATGCGCGAGAAGGGCGTGTAGATCGCGCCGTCGATGCGCACCGGAAGCACACGCGCCTTGGCCATCTCGGCAATGGCGCCGGGGCCTTCATATACTTTCATCAGCGCGCCCGTCACCGTCAGGCGGCCTTCCGGGAAGATCACCACCTTGTGGCCCTTTTTCACCTCGTCCACCAGCGCGCGGAGCGCCATGGGGTTGGTGGGATCGAGCGGGATCATGCGCAGCAGCAATGCCGATGGCTTTGCCCACCACTGTTGCATCACATGGGTGTTGATGGCGAAGCTCGCACGTTCGGGCATGAATGCCGAGAGCAGCGGCCCATCCAGGAAGGATGTGTGATTGGCGATGATCACCGCCCTGCGGCCTGCCGCCCTGAAGTTCTCGAGGCCCTTCACCTCGACCCGGTAGAGCAGGCGGAACAGGATCCGCGCGATGCTGGCGGCGAGTTCCGGGGTGAGCAGCCGCGCCACCCAAACGGAAGCCACCGCATTCGCGAGGCCCAGCAGCAGGAAGAAGCCCTGTGCCGACATCACCTTCAGCAGGACTGCGCCGGCGATGGCCGAGCCGATCATGAAGATGGCGTTCATCACATTGTTGGCGGCAATCACGCGCGAGCGCCGCGAGGGCGGGGCACGGTGCTGCATGATGGCGTTGAGCGGCACCGCATAAAGCCCGCCGAAGAAGGCGACGAAGAACAGGTCCGCCCCTACCCGCCAGCCTTCGAGATGGCTGAAGAAAGTGCCGACCGGCGTGTTCGAAGACCCGGCAAGCAGGGCATTCATGCTGCCCGCTGCGAAATAGAGATCGAGCAGGAACACCGTCATCATGATCGAAGCGATGGGTACGTAGCGCGGCGAGACTTCGCCCTTGAGCAGCGCGTTGGTCAGCAGCGAGCCAGCCCCAATGCCGATGGTGAAGAGGCCGATGAAGGCATTGGCCACCGCATCATTCGCCAGCAGCACATCGCGGGTGAACACCGGAAGCTGCGCCATGATGGCAGCCCCGAGGAACCAGAACCATGAGGCACCGATGACTGACCAGAACACATCCTCGCGTTCGCGCGCATAACCGAGGAGCTTCATGGTCTGGCGCGGCACGTTCCAGTCGAACCTGATGCTGTCGTCGCCCGGGGCCGGGGGCATCAGGAAGGCGCAGCCGAGCGCAACCACTGCCAGAAAGATGATCGTCACCGCGAGAAGCGGCCTGCCCCAGTCCTCCAGCACCAGGAAGCCGCCGAACAGCGTACCGAGCAGGATGGTGACGAAGGTGCCCAGTTCGATCAGTGCATTGCCGGCGATCAGTTCCCCGCGGCGCAGGTATTGGGGCAGCACGCCATATTTGATCGGCCCGAAGAAGGCCGCCGTGGTGCCCGCCAGGAACAGCACGACGAGATGCATGACGGGGTTCTCGAGCCACAGGCTGAGGGCACCGAACACCATGGCCGCGAGGTCGAACAGCTTGATCCAGCGCGACAGCATGGCCTTGTCGTATTTGTCGGCCAACTGGCCCGCGATGGCCGAGAACAGGAAATAGGGCAGCATGAACAGTGCCAGCCCCGCCTGAACGAACAATGTGGCGTTGAAGCCGAAACGCACCGCAAGGTCGAAAGTGATCAGAATGGCAATGCCGTTGCGGACCGCATTGTCGTTGAAGGCGCTGATCGCCTGCGTCACGAACAATGGCAGGAAGCTCCGCGATCTGAGAATGGCGAACTGGCTTTGCTGGTCGTTTTCTGGGCCGCTCATGAAATGGATGTGTCCTCGTGCGGGGATTGCAGGGTGTTAAGGCCGAATATGTCAGACCTGAGATGGATCATCAAACACCGAAAAACTTATTGTGATCGGTGCCGCGAGATCCGGCGGGGATCGGGACCGTAAACTGCTCTGTCACTCATGACACAGGGAGTACCCACATGAATCGCCTTCGCAATTTCGCTGCTGCCGCCGCTTTCGCCGTTTCGAGCTTCGCCCTTTCGGCCCAGGCCTTCGCTGCCGACGTGGTTGATACGGCGGTGGCCGCCGGTAACTTCAAGACGTTGGTCGCTGCCGTTCAGGCTGCCGGCCTCGTCGACACGCTCAAGGGCCAGGGCCCCTTCACGGTGTTCGCCCCGACCGATGAAGCCTTCGCCAAGCTGCCCGCCGGCACGGTCGATGACCTGCTCAAGCCCGAGAACAAGGACAAGCTGGTTGCTGTGCTGACCTATCACGTGGTGCCTGGCAAGGTGATGGCTGCCGATCTCGCGGGCAAGGAAACCAAGGCCAAGACCGTGCAGGGTTCCGAAGTCACCATCAACGGCACCAATGGCGTGACGGTTGATGGCGCCAAGGTGATCAAGGCCGACATCGTGGTCGATAATGGCGTGATCCACGTCATCGACGCGGTAATCCTGCCGAAGTAAGCAATCCCCAGTCGATTGCCATTGAGCGGCGCGGGGACCTTCCCCGCGCCGTTTCTATGTGAGAAGGCTCCGCAGCAGGCGGAGTGTCGTGGCGTGGTCCCCTGAGAGGTGCTGCGCCCCGGCGGCGGCCAACCGGTCACGCCGCGTTGCGCTCTCGGAAAAGCCGATGAAGTGCACGCCGTTCGAGAGGCCTGCATCCACATCGTTCAGATTGTCGCCGATATAGACGATGCGCTGCTTCGGAAGGCCGGTGGCGGCGATGGCACGGGCGACGGTCTCTCGCTTGTGGCCCGACCCTTCGGCTCCGAAAGCGAGCG
>JBIIGF010000118.1:0-6012 GCA_044236665.1 Aestuariivirga sp.
CAAGGAGCGGCCGCCGGGTTCCATCGCGCGCGATGCGGGAAATTCTGCCGCCGCGCCTCTGGCCAAGATCGGTGCCTGGCCCATGACTGTAAGTTACTACAAGCTCGACAGCGACAGCGAGACGCCCGAATATCAGGTGAGCTTCGACATGTATGAGAATGGGGTAGCCAGCGGGCTGGTGCTCGACTATGGCGACTTTGCGCTCTCGGGAACACTGCGCGACCTGAAGCTTCACCCACAGACAGCCTGTCCCTGACGGCCATGGCGAACATCAAGCGGCATGCGGGATCGGAGCAGGGCGATGTGGATTCCTTTCTCGCGCGGCTGCGCGAAACGCCGCCGCCTGCGCCGGCGTCTGGAAGCCGCGGCCGCCTCGTGCTGGCGATGGACGCCACGATGAGCCGCCAGCCGAGCTGGGACAGCGCGCAGTCCATCCAGGGCGACATGTTCCGCGAGGCTGGGCGGGTCGGTGGTCTGGACGTGCAGCTGGTCTATTTCCGCGGCCTCGACGAATGCCGCGCCTCGAAGTGGACGGGCGATACGCAGTCGCTGGCGCGGCTCATGGCGGGTATCCGCTGCATGGGTGGGCATACGCAGATCCTCCGTATACTGAAGCATCTCCGGGCGGAGGCGGCTGCCGGCAAGGTGAATGCTTGCGTCTATGTCGGGGATGCGCTTGAAGAGCCCATCGATGCTCTGGCCCAGGTAGCGGGTGAGGTGGGGCTGCTGGGCATTCCTGTCTTCATGTTCCAGGAGGGGCGGGATCAGGCGGCCGAGCAAGGCTTCCGCGAGATCGCGCGGCTCACGCGTGGCGCCTACTTCCGCTTCGGCAGGGATTCAGGGCAGGTACTTCGCGAGCTTCTGTCAGCCGTCGCGGTCTATGCGGCAGGCGGCATGAAGGCGCTGTCGAGCCACTCGGCGGAGCGCGGCGGCACGGCAGCGCTGCTTCTGCAGCAAATGAAGTAGGGAGCAGCTAAGCGGTGCAGTTCGTTATCGGCCTTGTGATCGTGGTGGGCGGCTGGTGGCTGATCAGGGCCTTTGCCAATGCGCAGCCAGCGCAGGTGCGCGGCCTCATCCGCAAGGTGGGTGGCGTTGCTGCCATCCTGTTTTCCGGCATTCTGGCGTTGCGCGGCCAGACGAGCCTCGCCATGCCTCTGTTCATGCTGGGCCTCGGCCTGTTCGGAATGCAGACCGCATTTCCGAACGGCTTGCCCTGGCAGCGCAAGACGCCGGGGCAGACCTCGCGGGTCTCAACCTCGCTCTTCGCCATGGAACTCGACCACGACACCGGCCGCATGGATGGGGACGTTCTGGCTGGAACCTTCAAGGGCCGCCGGCTGTCCAGCCTGTCGCTCGCTGAAGTGCAGGCGTTGCACGCGGTTGCCGCGTCCACTGCCGACCAGAGCCGCGCCTTGCTCGAAGCGTGGATCGAACGCAGCCATCCGGACTGGCGCGCGCAATGGAACGCCGGCGCACGGCCTGCCGGACAGGCATCCTCCACGAAAATGACGCGGGCCGAGGCGCTTGCCATTCTGGGCCTGAAAGATGGCGCCTCCCCGGAGGATGTCCGCAGCGCGCACCGCAGGCTGATGAAGGCAGCCCATCCCGATCTCGGCGGCTCGGACTATCTGGCCGCCAAGATCAACGAGGCGAAGGAACTGCTGCTCAGCTGATCAGGAGGGACCCTGCGCACGGCAGGGGGTGTTCTGCCGCCTGATGGTCTTGCAGGCCGAGGCCGCCGTCGCCTCGTCGAAGCCGGTGAAGCGAGCGCGGTAGGTCACCTGACCGTTCTTTTCGATCATCACCGTCTGGGCCGTCCGGCCGTCCACGGCGTCCGGCGCGCGCTTGCGGAGCAATTGCAGAACGGCCTGCGCATCGTTCTTGGTGGCATAATCGCCGAGGTTGATGATCCAGCCCGCATCGGCTGGCGGTGAAATGGAAGCGACCTGCGCCTTGTCCGCGAGCTGCTGCTCGGGGGTCTTCACCTGGAAGGGAACGTCGCCCGTTGTGGCCGTGGCGATATCTGGCGAAGGCTGAGGCACAACCTCCACCTGCTCGGACGGGGTGGTAGCCGGAGGCTGGGCGGCGGCCTGTGCCGCGAGATCGGCGAGGCTGCTGTCTTCCGTATCGCCCTGCTCGGTAGGCGCGGCCGCAACCTCATTCTGGCTGGCCTGTGTCTTCCGCTTGTTCAGCCGTTTCGACGCGGACTCTTGGCGCGCGGCCTGTTTCGTCTGTGCCGTCTCCTCCGCACTCTCGGGCGGCGAAGCTTCGTTGACGGCAACAGCACCCTTGGACGAGCCTGCATAGGCTGCAATCGCCTTGCCGCCGCGGGCCTTCGGGAAATACTTGGTCAGCATGGCCTTCATATAGGCATCGCGCGAGGCGCCGGTGCGGCCACCCAACACCACGCCCACCACCCGCTTGTCACCGCGGCGCACCGAACTCACAAGGTTGAAGCCGGAGGCGTTGATATAGCCCGTCTTGATGCCGTCGGCTCCCTCATAGGAACCGAGCAGGCGGTTGTGACCGCGGATGGTGCGGCCCGCGTAGACGAAACTCTTGGTACGGAAATAATGATAGTACTGCGGGAAATCGCGCATCAGCCGGAGGCCGAGGGTTGCCATGTCGCGCGCCGTGGTGACCTGCGCGGGATTGGGCAGCCCCGAGGCATTGCGGAAGGTGGTGCGCGACATGCCGAGATCGCGTGCGGTGCGGGTCATCCGCTGGGCGAAGGCCTGTTCGGAGCCGCTGATGTTTTCGGCCACGGCAGCGGCCACGTCATTGGCCGACTTGACAACCAGGGCGCGGATCGCCGTCTCGACAGTCACCGTGCCGCCGGCCGCCACGCCGATCTTGGAGGGCGCCATGCCGGCGGCCCGCTTCGAGAAGCGAATGGGAGAGTTGAGGGTAAGACGGCCGCGGTTCAGTTCCTGAAACACAATGTAGAGCGTCATCATCTTGGTCAGAGACGCCGGGTGCCGGATCTTGTCGGCATTTTCCGAAAACAGGATCTTGCCGGTTCGCGCATCCACCGTCATGGCGGCAAATTTGGGGTTGGCGGACGCAGGCCCGGATAACAGAACCGCCGCCAGCCCTGCCAGAAGCACGAGACCAGCAAGGCGCAACATCGCACCAATTGCCGGCGGCCTGCCCACGCCGCCGCAGCAGTAACCAAGAACTTCCATTCCTACTCCACCCAACTGGCCCCCGCCGCGCCGCGGCAGCCATATCACGGGAAACCCCGTCCGGCCACCCCGCCAGACGCGACTTTCCGCTGATTCCGGGCCGCAGTCTTGCCAAGCGTGTATTATCAGACAGTAAACCGGAGGTGCTTCAGCTCACGACCAAAGGCGGAGCATGGTGCAGTGCAAAAAGTATTTGACATCCATGTTGCAGTGCACATATAAGGGAGCATAACCAAGCGGAAAACGGAGACGTTCCCATGATGAAGTCGTTTGAAGAATTCCAGACCTTCGGCAAAGACGGTTTCGAGGCCTATGTGGCGTCGTCCACCGCGCTGACCAAGGGCTTCCAGGCCATCGCCCAGGAAGCTGCCGAGTATTCGCGCAAGTCCTTCGAGAAGAGCTCCTCGGCCTTCGAGAAGATGTCTGCCGTGAAGTCTTTCGACAAGGCTGTCGAAGCCCAGCAGGCTTTCGCCAAGGAGAGCTATGAGTCCTTCGTTGCCCAGATGACGAAGATGAACGAGCTTTACGTTGCTACCGCCAAGGAAGCCTTCAAGCCCTTCGAGGCTTCGCTCGCGGCTTTCGGCGTGAAGGCCCCGAAGTAATCCATCGTTTTCGGCCTTTCTCCCTGGCCGGGACACCTAGCCCGCGTGCTGCATGGCACGCGGGTTTTTCATTTAGGTGGAAGGATGCGGAACAGACCCGCATTCAAGTCTCGACTCATTCACTGACTAGAGGCGCAGGCTGATGATGACCGGCACATGGTCCGATGGCTTGTCCTGGGCGCGTACGTCGCGGGCGATCGTGGCCTCGTTCAGCAAGTCTGCTGCCTGCGGCGAGAGCAGCAGATGGTCGATGCGGATGCCGTTGTTGCGCTGCCAGGCGCCCGCCTGATAGTCCCAGAATGTATAGAGGTCCGGCGCATCGCCATGGACCTGCCGAATCGCGTCGGTGAATCCGAGGTTCAGCAGGGTGCGGAAACTGGCACGCGATTCGGGCTGGAACAACGCATCGCCCGCCCATGCCTCCGGGTTCTTTGCGTCGCGGCTGGTGGGAATCACGTTGTAGTCGCCCGCCAGCACAAGGGGTTCTTCCAGCTTGAGCAGAGCGCTCGCATGGGCGCGCAGGCAGCCCATCCAGCGAAGCTTGTAGGCGAATTTATCCGTACCCAGAGGATTTCCGTTGGGCAGGTAGATCGACGCCACGCGGATAACACGGGGACCTGCGGAATACACCGCCTCGATGTAGCGGGCCTGCGGATCATCCTCCATGCCGGGCAGGCCGCGCCTCACATCCTCGGGCTTCGGCCGGGAAAGGATCGCCACGCCATTGTAGGTCTTCTGGCCATGGGTGATGACGTTGTAGCCAAGCTCTTCAAATGGGGCGACCGGAAAGGCCTGATCCTCGCATTTCAGTTCCTGCAGGCACACGATGTCGGGCGTGGCCTCCTTCAGCCATGCAAGCGCATTGTCGAGGCGGGCCTTGATCGAGTTGACGTTCCAGGTGGCGATCTTCATGGCGTGCATGATGAAGCCCGGAGCGCCGGGCCGCAAGGCCCGTCAGATGGAGAAGCTGGTACCGCAGCCGCAGGAGGATGTGGCGTTCGGGTTGTTGATGCGGAAGGACTGGCCCATCAGGTCATCCACGAAGTCGATCTCGGCACCTTCGAGGAAGGTCTGGCTGACAGGATCGACGAGGGCTTTGATGCCGCCGCGTTCGATCACGAGGTCGTCATCGGCTGCCGCGTCGGCGAGTTGGAAGTCATACTGGAACCCGGAACAGCCACCGCCGTTCACGGCGATGCGCAAGGCGGTCTTGCCGGGATCGCGGGACAGGATGTCGCGGATGCGTGCGGCGGCGCGGTCGGTAAGGGTGATGGACGTGCTCATGTTGGTGTATGTTGTTGCGATCACCGAGCTTGTCAACGGATTCTCCCATGCAGCGGTTCACTGCCCCCTACGCCTCCCGGCCGGAAGACACGCGCGGGCGCGTGTTTGCAGAGCAGGGCGGCAGCGATTTCCGGACGCCTTTCGCGCGTGACCGGGACCGGATCATCCATTCCCAGGCCTTCCGCCGGCTGAAACACAAGACCCAGGTGTTCGTCTACCACGAGGGCGATCATTACCGCACGCGCCTCACCCACACGATCGAGGTGGCGCAGGTGGCGCGCTCCATCACCCGGGCGCTGGGGCTTGACGAGGACCTCGCGGAGGCACTGGCGCTGGGCCACGACCTTGGCCACACGCCCTTCGGCCATGCCGGCGAACGCGAACTCGACAGGCTGATGCGCCCGTTCGGTGGCTTCGACCACAACGCCCAGTCGCTGCGGGTTCTCACGAAGTTGGAGCGTCGCTATGCGGGCTTCGATGGGTTGAACCTGACGTGGGAGACGCTGGAAGGACTGGTCAAGCACAATGGCCCGTTGGTCAACCACGAGGGCGACCCAGTCGGCCGCTACCGCGAGCGGGGACTACCGGAGGCGATCATCGACTATGCCGCAGGCCATGATCTGGAACTGCATTCCTTCGCCTCGGCGGAGGCGCAGGTGGCGGCCATCTCTGACGACATCGCCTACAATGCCCATGACATCGACGATGGGCTGCGCGCCGGGCTGTTCGGCCTGATCGACCTTGGCGATGTGCCGCTGGCAGGCGATGCACTCTCCAAGGTGCTCTCCCTCTATCCCGACCTCGACCAGGACCGCATCGTGCATGAAACCGTGCGCCGCGTGATATCCGGCATGGTGTTCGATGTTATCAGCCACACACGGCAGCGGGCGGAGGCCTTCAAGCTGCGCTCCGTTTCTGATGTGCGTGCACTGGATGAGGAA
>JBIIGF010000119.1:0-5993 GCA_044236665.1 Aestuariivirga sp.
ACAAGATGTAAGACGTTGAACCATATCGAGAAACCCGATTATCAACAGAATTCTCCACAGCGGCGGAATTATGGCGCCAAGGCCGCCACCATGGTGCCGGGCCTCGACTCGGGCGTTCATGCATAAGGGTTTCAGGCCGCCGGATGAGGCCGATTCTAGTCCGGGCGTCGCATCCGCCAGGCCTCGGTGACGGTGGCGTACTCGCTGTAGCCAAGCCGGGCGATGGGCTTCATGGCGGCGGTGTCGACGCGGCCGTCCTGGATGAAACGGTCATCGATGTGAATGCCGACGACCCGCCCGATCACCATGTGATGTTCAGCCTGGCCAGCATCATCGGGCAGCGGCACCACCTGGTGGAGCCTGCATTCGAGGCAGGCCGGGCTTTCCGCCACGCGCGGGGCCTTGATGAGGCGGCAGGGTGACTTGGCGAGGCCGGCCATCTCAAACTCATCAACCTCCGGTGCCACATGGGCGGCGGTGGCATTCATCTGCTCGCGCAGGTCCCAGGTGGCGATGTTCACCGCGAATTCCTTCGTCGCCAGCACATTGGCCAGCGAATCCTTCGGCGGGCCGATGCCGAAAGCCACATAATGCGGCTCCTGCGCAAAGGCATTGAAATAGCTGAAGGGCGCGAGGTTCGCGATGCCCGATGCCGAGAGCGTCGAAATCCAGCCGATGGGGCGCGGCGCGACAATGGCCTTGAACGGATCGACCGCGAAGCCGTGGTCATTCCTGACGGCATCGTAGAACATCAGAGGCTCCTCAAGAGGGCCGGAAGTTCGGCAACGCTGTGAAGCGTGTAATCGGCCAGGTGCGCGATATCGTCATGCGCCGCATTGCCGCTCAGTACCGCGATGGCCAGCCCTGCTCCACCGTTGCGCGCCTCTTCCATGTCGTGGTGGTTGTCGCCCACCATGGCGATGGAAGACGGCGCAAGCCCGGTGGTCTCCGCAAAGCGGCGGATCATGTTGCCGGATGGCTTGGGCACGGGCACCGTGTCGGCCCCGATGATGTCCTCGAAATGAGCGATCACGCCCGCCTGCGTCATGTGGGCCCGCGCGGAGAGGTGCACGTCATTGGTGGCGACACCGAGCTTCAGCCCCATCGACCGCAGATCCGACAAGATGGGCTCGAGCGGCATGAGCGGTACGAGATGGCGGCTCACCAGGTCTCGGTAGCCATGGTCGAGCCGGTAAACCTTCGCGGCGGCCTCCTCCTCCGCAAGGCCGGGCCACAGCACATCCACCATCTGGCGCGTGGTACCGCCCGCCAGGATGGACCCCGCGAGCAGCGTATCGCTTGCCTTGTCATAGCCGATCCGGGCCATGCGCTCCTCGGCACCGGCAAGGTCGGTTGCGAACAGATCCATGAAGGCCTTGCGGTAGATGGGGATCCACGTCGCGTTGACGTCGATCAGCGTGCCATCCTTGTCAAAGAGAACGCCTGCAATCTTCATGAGCGTGTCCAGCGGGTAAGAAGGGATTGCGGATCAGGACGTGGCCGGTCCTCATAGGGCGCGGCGGAGGTTCCGAGATAGATCAGCCCTGCGAGCTTTTCATGCGGGGCAAGCCCCATCGCGGCGGCGATCTCCGCGTCATATGTCACCCAGCCGGTGTTCCACTGGCAGCCGAGGCCCAGCGCGGTGGCGGCGAAAAGGATGTTCATGCACACGGCACCCGCCGAGAGTTGCTGCTCCCACACCGGAATCTTCGGATGCTCGGCAGCGGTGGAGACAACACCCAGCACGGTGGGCGCACGCAGAAACAGTGCCCCCACGGTTTCCAGCGTCTGCTCGGCGTGGTCGGGGTGAAGCGTCCGCCAGCGGGCCTTCATCACATCGCCGAAGGCGGCGCGGGCCTCGCCCTCCCACAGGATGAAGCGCCACGGCGCAAGCTTGCCGTGGTCCGGCACGCGCACCGCGCAGGCGAAGATCTCAGCGAGCTGTTCCGGGCTCGGGCCCGGGCCCGTCATCGCCTTGGCGGAGGCCGACTTGCGGGTCTTGAGAAGCGAAAGAATGGTCGAGGTGTCGTTGAGTGACTGCATGATGCTCCACAATCTGGCGGCGGCCGGACCAAAACGCAATGGCGCGGAGCCGCACCCCAGCGTTAACCAATCATTAAGGTGTGGATTGAGGCGGCTCCCGCGCCGTGGTTCTCTGTCCCCACCGACCGGATGGTTGGGGGGTAATGCGTAAAGGGGACAAAGGCTTTGCACGCTCACCAACACCGTGCACAGCATGACCGCCATCACAGCCGCCGCAACGGCGGCCGGTCCGTGATGGCGGTTTTCTTTTTCCTTCTGGCCCTGCTGGCTGCTGCGCAAAGCCCTGTCCGCGCCGCCGACGGGCCGGTACGCATCGCCATTGAAACCGTATCCCCGGGCCGCGAGGGGCTGGAATTCACCGCGCATCTTGCAGGAACATCCGAGCCTCTGATCCGCGGCCTCATGTGGACCATCCGGGATGCCTCGGGTGCTGAAGTCTACAATGGCGAGTCCGGCACCGCCGATGTCATGACGCCGCCGGGAGACTACGTGGTGGACGTGCAATATGGCGCGGGCCGGCTCACCCGCCTTGTGAGCCTGCCGGAAGCGACACGCCTGCGAGTCGATTTCGCGCTGAATGCCGGTGGCCTCCGCATCGTGCCGCGCGCCGGAGGCACCCCCCTTCCCGCCGGTGGTGCGCGGCTCCGGGTATTCACGCTGCAGGAAGGCCAGCCGAACCGCCGCATGGCGGTGACGGCCATGGCGGGCGAGATCCTGCCGCTGCCAGCCGGCCGCTACCGGGTTGAAAGCCAGGTAGGTGACAGCAATGCAAGGGCCGTGGCCGACGTCGAGGTGAAGGCCGGGCGGCTCAGCACGCTGAACATCCGCCACAAGGTGGGCATCGCCCGGCTCTCCGTCGCCGGTTCACCGTCAGCACCCGTCGCTTGGGCGGTGGAGGACGGCCGCGGCGTGCGGGTTGCCGCGCGTGAGGGACAGGACAGCGCGATCATCCTGATCCCTGGCACCTATACCGTGAGAGCCGACATGGAGGGCGTAAGGCTTTCAGCCGCCTTCACCATCGCACCGGGCCAGTCGCGCGACATCAGGCTCGACTACTGAGCGCCCCCGCTATTTGAACAGGATGAGGCTAGCGGCAAGCGCCGCCATGCCGGTGACGATGCCATAGACCGTTTCATGCCCCTGCGCGTAGCGCTTGGCGGTTGGCAACAACTCATCGAGCGCGAGGAACACCATGGCACCCGCGATCATGCCGAACACCATGGCGAAGACATTGGGCGTAAGGAACGGCGCCAGAACCGCATAGCCAATAAGGGCACCGGCCGGCTCGGCCAGAGCCGAAAGAAAGGTGGCGATCAGCGCCTTCTGCTTGCTGCCCGTGGCGTAGTAGACGGGAATGGCGATCGACACGCCTTCGGGGATGTTGTGAATGGCAATGGCCGCCGCCAGTGGAATGCCCACCACCGGATTTTCAAGCGTTGCCAGAAACGTGGCAAGGCCCTCGGGAAGATTATGGGCCGTGATGGCGAAGGCCGCCAGCAGACCCACCCGCTTGATATGCGTCTGGTCACCATTGTGGGAGGATATGGCACCATGCGGATTGGGGATTGAGCGGTCGATCAGGATCAGCAGCAGCGCCCCGGCGAAGAAGGCAATCGTCGCATAGATATAGGCCGACTTCGGGTCATTCAGCTGGGCGAAGCCTTGCTCCGCCTTCCAGAAGATCTCAACGAGCGACACATAGACCATGGCGCCGCCCGCGAAGGCCAGCCCGAAGGCCAGAAGCCGCGGGCTCGGTTCGCGCGAGAAGATGACGAACAGGCTGCCCAGAACGGTCGACAAGGCCGCGGCAGCGCAGACGCCGAGCGCCACAAGAAAATTCGATTGGGCTAACCAGTCCATCCCGTCTCCTGCTTTCTTGTCAACTTGGAAGAAGCAGGCCCGGTTTTCAAGGGGCGTTCAACCACCGGGTCTGCCCTCCAGGCCCTAAGCAAGCCCGTCAAGGAACGCCTTGGCCGATGCGGCAATCCCCGCCTTGCGGCCGTCCTCCATCTTCGCCAGCGTGCGGTAGGGCATGGCCATGCGCGGGTTTTTCCTGAGGCGCGGTTCATTCCGCATCAGGAAATCCCAATAGAGATAGTTGAAGGGGCAGGCCTCGGGCCCGAGCTTCACATCCGGCCGGTATGAACAGCGATCGCAGTAATCCGACATGCGGTCGATATAGGCGCCCGATGCGGCATAGGGTTTGGACGCCATGATGCCGCCATCGGCATAAAGCGCCATCCCGTGGGTGTTGGGAAGCTCCACCCATTCGAAGGCATCGGCATAGACAAGCAGGTACCACGCCTCCACCTCGCTCGGCCGAAGCCCGGCGAGCAGCGCGAAATTGCCGGTCACCATCAGGCGCTGGATGTGGTGGGCATAGGCATGGCGTTTCGTGTCGCCGATCGCCTGGGCGAGGCAATTCATCTCCGTGTCGCCCGACCAGAAGAACTGCGGCAGCGGGCGCGAGGCCTCCAGCGCATTGGTGCCGGCATAATCCGGCATCTTCAGCCAATAGAGGCCGCGCACATATTCGCGCCAGCCGAGGATCTGGCGGATGAAGCCTTCAACTGCATTGAGCGGGGCCGCCCCCGTCTTCCATGCCTCCTCCGCCGCCAAACAGATTTCGCGGGGGGTGAGCAGCCCGATGTTCAGGTAAGGCGAGATGATGGAGTGATAGAGAAAGCCATTCCCCTCCTTCATGGCATCCTGATAATCACCGAAATCCGGCAGGCAGGCGGTGATGAAATGATCGAGCGCCTCCAGCGCATCGGCCCGCGTCACGGCCCAGCCGAAGGGCTCGAGATCGCCAAAGTGATGGCTGAAGCGGCGCTCCACCATGGCCATCACATCGCGTGTGATGGCATCCGGCGCGAAACGGCGGCGCTTGGGCGGCGTTACCGTCTTTGGCAGGGCCTTGCGGTTGTCATGGTCGAAATTCCACTGCTCGCCCTGCGGCTGATCGCCCGCCATCAGAAGGCCGGAGGCGCGGCGCATCTCGCGGTAGAAGAACTCCATGCGGAGTTCCTTGCGGCCCTTGGCCCATGCGGCGAAGTTTGCGGGCGTTGCGAAGAACCGGTCATCGCTGAGGATTTCGGCACCCCAGCCCCTCATCATCTCGCGTACCCGCCACTCGCCCGGTTCCGTGACGAGGATGCGAGACGGCGTGTGACGCCGGATGGCGCGTTCGACTTCCGCCGTGAAACTCCCCGTGTTGTCCGGGTCATCGAGCGTCACGTAGTCAACGTGAAGGCCCTCACGGCGGAGGTCTTCCGCGAAGTGGCGCATGGCAGAGAAGATCAGGGTCAGCTTCTGCTTGTGGTGGTTCACATAGGTGGCTTCCTCCGCCACCTCCATCATCAGCACCACGTCACCTTGCTCATGATCGCGCAGCGCCGCGAGGCCACGTGTCAGCTGGTCGCCCAGCACGATGCGGAGTGTCGTCACTTAGATTTTGCCTTCAGCACGGCGCGGCAACGGTCGGAACAGACCTTCACATTGTCCCAGTCGCGCTCCCACTTCTTGCGCCAGTGGAATGGCTTGCCGCAGGCCGCGCAGGGCTTGCTCGGAAGCTCTGCCTTGCGGCGCATGCGCGGCATCGCTCAGCCCTTGGTGCGCAGCATGGAGCGGCCGCCATCCACGCCGATCACTTGGCCCGTGATCCACGACGCATCGCCCGACAGCAGGAATGCGGCCGCCGCGGCCACATCGTCCGCCTCGCCCAGGCGCTGCAATGGATGAAGGGCCGCAATCGCCGACGCCATCTGCTCGCTCGAGGTGAGCGCGGCGGCAAGCGGAGTTTTCGTCAGGGACGGGGCCACGCAGTTGACGCGCACCTTGGGCGCCAGTTCGGCGGCGAGCGACAGCATCAGCCCCTCCACCGCGCCCTTGGACAGGCCGATCGAGGCGTGCGAGGCAAAGCCCTGTGCCACGGCGACCGTCGAGAACAG
>JBIIGF010000120.1:0-5967 GCA_044236665.1 Aestuariivirga sp.
CGCCTCCGTCCACACCACCAAGTCCTCGATCGCCGACAAGGCCTTCGAGAATGACGTGGAGGCGCTGCTGCAGATGCGCCGCCTCATCGACTTCCTGCCATCCTCCAACACCTCGGACCTTCCGGAACTGCCGAGCTTCGACCCGGCCGACCGCATCGACCATTCGCTCGATACGCTCATCCCCGCCAATCCGAACCAGCCCTATGACATGAAGGAACTGATCCTGAAGATCGTCGATGAAGGCGACTTCTTCGAGATCCAGGAAGCCCACGCGCGCAACATCATCACGGGACTTGCCCGCATCAACGGCCGTACGGTGGGCATCGTGGCGAACCAGCCGATGGTGCTGGCCGGCGTTCTCGACAGTGACGCAGGCCGCAAGGGCGGCCGCTTCGTGAGGTTCTGCGACTGCTTCAACATCCCCATCGTGACGCTCGTCGACGTGCCGGGCTTCCTGCCGGGAACCGCGCAGGAATATGGCGGCCTCATCAAGCACGGTGCCAAGCTGCTCTACGCCTATGCCGAGGCGACGGTCCCGAAGATCACCGTCATCACCCGCAAGGCCTATGGCGGCGCCTATGTCGTGATGTCATCGAAGCACCTGCGGGCCGATGTCAACTATGCCTGGCCCACTGCCGAAATCGCCGTCATGGGGTCCAAGGGTGCTGCCGAAATCATCTACCGCTCGGAACTTGGCGATGCCGCGAAGATCCAGGGCCGCATCAAGGATTACGAGGCGCGCTTCGCCAATCCCTTCGTGGCCGCCGAACGCGGCTTCCTCGATGAGGTGATCATGCCGCATTCAACGCGCAAGCGCATCGCCCGCGCGCTGAACATGCTGCGCCACAAGGAACTCCAGAACCCCTGGAAGAAGCACGACAACATTCCGCTGTAACCCGTGAATGCTCGTCATGCCCGTGCTTGACACGGGCATGACGAGAGAAGTGGGCCTCGGCATTGCAACGGCAATGTTGTAGTCTGTTTGCATGGAACCCAGAGAACTCGCCCTCCGCCTCGGCCTCTCGCTCGCGCTCGGCTTCGTCATCGGGCTGGAGCGCGGCTGGAAGGAGCGTGACGAAGGCGAGGGCCATCGCGCCGCGGGCTTGCGCACCTTTTCGCTCGTTGGCCTGTTGGGTGGGCTGCTGGGTAGCCTCTCGCTGGAGGGCGACCGCGTGCTGCTTGCCGCGGGCTTCGCCACAACGAGTGCGGTTCTCGCCCTCTACATGTGGCGCGAGAGCCAGCATGAGCGGGACTTCAGCGCCACCACGCTCATCGCGGCGCTTCTGACTTTCGTGCTCGGCGCCACCGCCGTGATGGGGGACATGGCGATTGCAGCCGGGGCAGGCGTGGCCACCGTCGGACTGCTGGCCTATAAATCCCAGCTTCATGGCTTTCTCGCCCGCATCACCTGGGCTGAACTGCGTTCCGGCCTTTTGCTGGCGGCCATGACATTCATCGCGCTGCCGCTGCTCCCCGACAGGGCACTGGACCCGTGGGGCGCGCTGAACCCGCACCAGTTATGGCTCATCACCATCCTGATCGCTGCCGTATCCTTCGTGGGCTATGTGGCGGTGAAGGTGGCAGGCCCATCGCGCGGGCTGGTTCTTGCGGCCACGCTGGGCGGGCTCATCTCCTCGACCGTCGTCACCCTCACACTGGCGCAACTGGCGCGCAGCAACACGGCAAGGATCGGGCTGCTCGCCGGCAGCATCATCGCCGCCGGGGCGGTGATGATGGCGCGTGTGCTGGTGCTGGCGGGTTTCGTGAACCTGTCGCTCGCGGCGATGCTGGCCGTGCCGCTTCTTGCTGCCGCGCTGTTTCAGGCGGTGGCGGCCTTCCTGCTCATCGGCCGTGATGGGGCGGCGGTCGATGGCGAACAGGCCGAGGCGCTGGTGCACAAGAACCCCTTCCTGCTCTCGGAGGTGCTGCGCTTCGGGGGCATTCTCGCGGCGGTGATGCTGGCGGCCGGCATCGCACAGAGCCTCTATGGCGATAGCGGCCTCTGGGCCGTCGCCGCCATTTCAGGCCTGGCCGATGTCGATGCACTGACGCTTTCGGTCGCCAACATGGGGCCTGCGACCTCCGCCGGGGTGGGAGCGATCCTGCTCACCATCGGCGTCAACAATCTGGCCAAGTCCGCCTATGGCTGGATGGCGGGCGGCCGCAAGCTTGGCGTGATGCTCTTCGCCCTCAACATGGCCGCCATCGCGGTCGCCGTGGCGGCATGGTGGTTCCTGCCGCCGCTCCGCTTCTAGAGACGCTCGCCCACGAGGTCGTATTCCTCGGCCTCGACGATCTTCACCCGCACCATGTCGCCGGGCTTCAAGTCCGTTTCGCCGGGGAGGAACACGTTGCCGTCGATCTCCGGCGCGTCCCATGGCGAACGCGCGATGGCTTCGTCGTTCTCCTCATCGATCTCGTCCACCAGAACGTCGATCTCGCGGCCGAGTTTTGCCTGGAAGATTTCAGATGAAATCTCCTGCTGGGCTTCCATGAAGCGTTCCCAGCGTTCCTGCTTCACCTCTTCCGGCACCTGCGCAAGGCCAAGCTCATTGGCCTTGGCGCCGGAGACGGGCTCATACTTGAAGCAGCCGGCGCGTTCGATGCGGGCTTCCTTCATCCATTGCAGGAGGTATTCGAAATCGGCATCCGTCTCGCCGGGGAAGCCGACGATGAAGGTGGAGCGGATGGCGATGTCCGGGCAGATCGAGCGCCAGTTGGCCAGCCGGTCCAGCACCTTCTCCTGGTTCGCCGGGCGCTTCATGGCTTTGAGCACATTGGGGGCGGCGTGCTGGAAAGGAATGTCGAGATAGGGAAGGATCTTGCCTTCCGCCATCAGGGGGATCACGTCGTCGACATGCGGGTAGGGGTAAACATAGTGCATGCGCACCCATGCGCCGAGGTCGCCCAGTTCCTTCGCGAGATCGTAGAACTTGGCGCGAACCTCGCGGCCGTGAAACTTGGATGAAGCGTATTTGATGTCGACGCCGTAGGCGGAGGTATCCTGGCTGATGACGAGCAGTTCCTTCACGCCCGCCTTCACCAGCCGCTCGGCCTCGTAGAGCACAGAGGCGACGGGGCGCGAGACGAGGTCGCCGCGGATCGACGGGATGATGCAGAAGGAGCAGCGGTTGTTGCAGCCCTCGGAAATCTTCAGGTAGGCATAGTGCTTCGGTGTCAGGTGCAGCCCTTGCGGCGGCACCAGATCCACCTTCGGGTCATGCACCGGCGGGATGGCCTTGTGCACGGCCCCTACCACGGCCTCATACTGATGCGGGCCGGTGACGGCGAGAACGCCCGGATGCGCCTTCATGATCGTATCGGCTTCAACGCCCATGCAGCCCGTGACGATCACCCGGCCATTCTCCTCCATCGCCTCGCCGATGGCGGCCAAGGATTCCGCCTTGGCGCTGTCAAGGAAGCCGCAGGTGTTGACGATCACCACATCGGCATCGTCATAGCCGGGCGACATGACATAGCCCTCGGCGCGGAGCTGGGTGATGATGCGTTCGGAATCAACCAGCGCCTTGGGGCAGCCGAGCGAGACGAGGCCGATCTTGGGAACTTGCGTTTTCATGCGCGGCCTCCATAGAGCATGTTGCAGGAAAGTGGAAACCACTTTTGCGCTAGAAGCACGCTGAAACGGCGGCACTTCCCGCCCGGGCCGGGCTCGGGCATAGTGGTTTCAAGCAACAAGGCAACGAAACGTTGCAGCAGGGGTTCGGACATGATTTCTCGACGGCGCGTTCTTCTGGGGCTCGGCACGCTTCTGGCGCCCGGCTCCGCCCTTGCGGCAACCACGACAAAGCCTGCCGCCCCGGCGAAGCCTGCCACCAAGGCAGCCAAGCCGCCCGCCAAGAAGAAGGCCGTGAAGCCTGCCGCGCCAGCGAAGAAGCCGCCGCCGGAGCCACGCCTCATCATCACCATCAACAAGGTCAGCCAGAACATGACCGTGTCGCTCGATGGTGACCGGCTCTACAAATGGAAGGTTTCCACCGGTGCTGCGGGCTATGAAACGCCAAGCGGCACATTCCGTCCCTTCCGCCTCGAGAAAGAGCATTATTCCAAGGAATGGGACGACGCGCCCATGCCGCATTCGATTTTCTTCACCACCCGCGGCCACGCCGTGCATGGCAGCTACCATGTGAAGAGCCTCGGCCGCCGCGCCTCGCATGGCTGCGTGCGCCTGCATCCGGACAATGCGGCGAAACTCTTCGCCCTCGTTCAGAAGACCGGCACCGGCAACACCCGCGTCGTGGTCAAGGGCGGCTTCTTCGAGGAGCCGGAAACGGTGGACGGCAAGCCGAAGCGCAAGAACGGCCTGTTCTCCTGGGCCAACTGACGGGCCGCGCGCCCGTGGGGCGCGTTGCGCACCTGCGGCCATGCCTTGACAAATGGGGCGCTGCATGCGCTGTAGCGCCCCAAATGACGCTTTTTCTGTGAGGACTCAATGCACGCCTACCGCAGCCATACCTGTGGCCAGCTTCGCCCTGAAAATGCCGGTCAGGACATCCGGCTTTCCGGCTGGGTCCACCGCGTCCGCGATCATGGCGGCGTGCTGTTCATCGACCTGCGCGACCATTACGGCATGACGCAGGTGGTGGCGGACCCGGATTCGCCCGCCTTCAAGACCGCCGAGAAGCTTCGCTCCGAATGGGTGATCCGGGTTGATGGCAGGGTGCGCCCGCGCCCGGCCGGCACCGAGAACACCGAACTTCCCACCGGCCTCGTTGAAGTCTTCGCCACCGGCATCGAGATCCTCAGCCAGGCGGCGGAACTGCCGCTGCCTGTGTTCGGTGATACCGAATATCCGGAGGACATCCGGCTGCGCTACCGCTTCCTCGACCTGCGGCGCGAGCGCATCCACAAGAACATCATGAAGCGCGGGGCCATCATCAACTCGCTCCGCCGCCGCATGGTGGACCAGGGCTTCTTCGAGTTCCAGACACCGATCCTCACCGCGTCCTCTCCGGAGGGTGCGCGAGACTTCCTCGTGCCGTCGCGCATCCATCCCGGCAAGTTCTATGCGCTGCCGCAGGCGCCGCAGCAGTTCAAGCAGTTGATCATGATGTCGGGCTTCGACCGCTACTTCCAGATCGCCGCCTGCTTCCGCGACGAGGATGCCCGTGCCGACCGCTCGCCAGGCGAATTCTACCAGCTCGACATCGAAATGAGCTTCGTCACGCAGGAAGACGTGTTCAACGCGGTGGAGCCCGTACTGCGCGGCGTGTTCGAGGAATTCGGCGGCGGGCTTCCCGTCACCCAGAAGTTCCCGCACATCGCCTATCGTGATGCGATCCGCTGGTATGGCTCCGACAAGCCGGACCTCCGCAACCCGATCAAGATGCAGGCGGTGACGGAACACTTCAAGGACTCAGGCTTCAAGGTCTTCGCCGGCATGATCGCGTCGGACCCGAAGGTCGAGGTCTGGGCCATCCCGGCGCCGAAGGGCGGCAGCCGCGCCTTCTGCGACCGCATGAACTCCTATGCGCAGCAACAGGGCCAGCCGGGGCTCGGATATGTCTTCTGGCGCGAGGGCGAGGAGGGGGGCGCTGGCCCCATCGCCAAGAACATCGGGCCGGAGCGCACGGAGGCCATTCGCAAGCAGCTGGGCCTCGGCGTGGGCGATGCCTGCTTCTTCGTCGCCGGCCGTCCGGAGAAGTTCTATAAATTCGCGGGCGATGCGCGCAACAAGGTGGGTGAGGAACTGAACCTCACGCTCAAGGACCGTTTCGAGTTCTGCTGGATCGTCGATTTCCCGATGTATGAGTGGAACGAGGAGGAGAAGAAGGTCGACTTCTCGCACAACCCCTTCTCCATGCCGCAGGGCGGTCTTGAGTCGCTGGAGAAGATGGACCCGCTGGACATCCTCGCCTACCAGTACGACATCGTCTGCAACGGCGTGGAGCTTTCGTCCGGCGCCATCCGTAACCATCGCCCCGAAGTGATGAAGAAGGCCTTCGAGAT
>JBIIGF010000121.1:0-5963 GCA_044236665.1 Aestuariivirga sp.
CACCACCATGATCGTCATGCCCAACACCCAGCCGGTGATCGACGACGCGGCCATCGTCGACTTCATCCTGCTCAGGGCCCGCGATACGGCAGCGGTGCGCGTAGCGCCCATGGCCGCCATCACCAAAGGCCTCAATGGCGAGTTGATGACCGAAATCGGCCTCCTCAAGGAGGCAGGCGCCGTCGCCATCACCGAAGGCACCAAGGCCGTCGCCAACGCCAATGTGTTCCGTCGCGCACTGACCTATGCCAAGGACTTCGGCATGCTCGTCGTGCAGCATGTCGAGGAGCCCAGCCTCTCCTCCGGTGTCATGAATGCGGGCGAGACGGCAAGCCGGCTCGGCCTTTCCGGCAATCCGGCGATGAGCGAAGTCATCATGCTGGAACGCGACCTGCGCCTCGTGGAGATGACGGGGGCCCGCTACCACGCCGCACAGATTTCGAGCCGCCACTCGGTGGAGGTGATCCGCGCCGCCAAGGCGAAGGGTCTGCCCGTTACCTGTGGTGTCTCCGTTCACCACCTTGTTCTCAACGAGAACGACATCGGCGCCTACCGCACCTTCTTCAAGCTGTCGCCGCCACTGCGCAGCGAGGACGACAGGCGCGCGCTGGTGGAGGCCGTGGCGGATGGCACCATCGATGTCATCGTCTCCGGCCATGACCCGCAGAGCGCCGATACCAAGCGCCTGCCTTTCGCGGAGGCAGCCTTCGGGGCCATCGGGCTTGAAACCATGCTCGCCGCGGCCCTCAGCCTTTCTCACGATGAGACCGTGCCGCTGAGCCGCCTTGTCGATGCGATGTCGTCCACCCCTGCGAAGCTTCTGGGCCTCGAAACCGGCCGGATGGCGCCGGGTGCGCCCGCCGATTTTGCGCTGGTGGACCTCACCCTGTCCTGGGTGGTGGAACTTGACGGGCTCAGGTCGCGTGCCAAGAACTCCCCCTTCGAATACCGCACGCTCGAAGGACGCTGTGTCGAAACCATCGTTGCGGGACAGAGTGTTTACGCCTACGCTCGGCACTGAGACGATCTCGGAATGAGGGATGCATGATGGGCCTTTCGCCCCTTGAAATGATGATCGCGCTGGTGTTCGGCTATCTCTGCGGCACCATTCCCTTCGGCCTGATCCTGACCAAGTCGGCAGGCCTCGGCGACATTCGCGCCATTGGCTCGGGCAACATCGGCGCCACCAATGTGCTGCGCACCGGCAACAAGAAGGTTGCGGCCCTCACCCTCCTTCTCGATGCGCTGAAGGGCACCGTCCCCGCCCTTCTGATGGGCTGGTTCTATGGGCCGCAAGCCGGCATTCTCGCCGGGCTTGCCGCCTTTTTCGGACACCTGTTCCCGATGTGGCTTGGCTTCAAGGGCGGCAAGGGGGTTGCCACCTCGATCGGCGTTCTCTTCGGCCTGTTCTGGCCGCTCGGGCTGATCTTCATTGCGGTATGGATCATCATGGCGCTGCTGTTCCGCATCTCCTCGCTCTCGGCGCTGATGGCGAGCCTGCTGTCACCGATCGCCGCCTATGTCATGGGCCGCCCTGATCTCGTGCTGCCTGCAGCCATCATGGGCCTCGCGGTGTTCATCACCCACCGTGCCAACATCGCGCGCATCCTGAAAGGCGAGGAACCGCGCATCGGAAAATCGAAGGCGGCATGACCCCCGGCCCGCTCAGCGCAGAGGACCGCCGCGACTGGCTGCGCCTCTCGATGAGCGAGAATGTCGGACCCGCCACCTTCCGCAGCCTGCTCCGTCGCTTCGGTTCCCCATCGGAAGCGCTCCGCGCCATTCCGGATCTGGCGAAGAAGGGCGGGCTCGGACGCAGCCCGCGCCTCTATGGGCAGGAACAGGCTGAGCGTGATCTAGCGAATGCAGAAGCCATCGGCGCGCGCTTCATCGCCAGTTGCGAGCCTGACTATCCGGCTCTGCTGAGGGAGACTGACGGCGCGCCGCCGCTTCTCTGCATCAAGGGCGACGCCAACTTGCTGGCCCGCAGCGGTGTCGCCATGGTCGGCTCGCGCAATGCCTCCGCGGTGGCGCGCAAGTTCACCCGTCAACTCGCCCGAGAGATCGGCGGCGAAGGCCATGCGATCATTTCCGGCCTGGCGCGCGGCATCGACACGGCGGCCCATGAGGCCTCCCTCGACACCGGCACCATCGCGGTTGTCGCAGGCGGCCTCGACATCATCTATCCGCCCGAGAACGAGGCGCTGCACGCCGCCATCGGGGAGCGCGGCGTCATCGTGTCGGAGCGTGTGCCCGGCACGGTGCCGCGTGCTGATTTCTTCCCGCGCCGCAACCGCATCATCTCCGGCCTGTCGCGGGCGCTACTGGTCATTGAGGCGGCTGTACGGTCAGGTTCGCTCATCACCGCGCGCTTTGCCGCCGAACAGGGGCGCGATGTGTTCGCCGCACCCGGCTCACCGCTCGATCCCCGTTGCGAGGGCACCAACCGGTTGATCCGCGATGGCGCGACACTGCTGATGTCGGCCCGCGACGTTCTGGACTCCCTCGGCGCCGAACCCCGGCCGCAGCAGATGAGCTTTTTCGAACCGGAGCCGCCACCGCTTCCCGCCCGCGATCCGCAGGACTTGGACAGCCGCACCATTCTGGACCTGCTCTCACACAGCCCGGTGGATTTCGATGATCTGGCCCGCGAGAGCCGCCTTGACGCGGGAACGCTCTCGGCACTGCTGCTGGAACTTGCACTGGCAGGCCGCATCCGGCGCCTGCCCGATGGCGCAGTCACACTGGCCTGAGGCTTACGCCCCTTTCATGTCCGAGGCGTTCAGCTGCCGTACCACCAGAACCATGGTGGCATGGGCTTCGCCCTCGCCCACATTGACGATCTTGTGCGGCAGGTCACCTCGGAAGCGCAGCGTCTCGCCCGCCTTGATGCGCTTCATGTCCTCGCCCGACGTCACCTCGATCTCGCCTGCCAGCATGTAAAGGTGTTCCACCGTGCCCGGCGGATGAGGGTCGGATTCGAGAACGCCCTTCGGCTTGGCGCGGAAATCATACCATTGCACCTGCTCGACGAGGTTCAGCGGCCCGGCAATGGCGAGCCGGCACAGACCATCCTGACTTTCGAGAATTGGAACCCCCGGGCGCGACTGGTGCTCGAGGAAGACCGGGGCCCCCTCGGTGCGCAACACCTCGTCAATCGTCGTGTCCAGCGCCCGGGAGAGCCGGTAAACCGTTGATAGTGTTGGATTTGTTTCATTCCGCTCGATCTGGGAGATGATCGATTTCGCGACCCCGGACTGCTCTGAAAGATCCCCCAGCGACATATTGTAAGCCTTGCGCAGGCGCTGGATCGTCTTGCCGAGGCTTGGCGTCGGGTCGAACTCTGAAGATTGCTGATCTTTTCTGCCGCGACGCGTTGACATTTCGTCGTCCTGTACTTAGAACTATTGTTCGTTAAAACGAACAACACCGGCGTCCGGTGTTTTCCTTACATCTCTGATAGCCCGCTTTCGCCTTGAAGTTCAAACGAAATCGGTACTGTCAGACCAAGGGTGTACGGAAGACCGAACGTTTGAAACAGCGAACGGAAACCAGAAGGGAGCAAATGCCATGCGCTATTTTCCCATCTTTGTCGATCTCGAGAACCGTACCGTCACCGTCGTGGGTGGTGGTGAGGAGGCGCTGCGCAAGATCCGCCTCCTGCTGAAGACCGGCGCCTGCATCAATGTCATCGCGCCCGAGATCCATGAAGAGCTGGCCGCCGAGCGCCGTGTGAACTGGATGTCGCGCCACTATCAACCGGGTCTGCTCGAAGGTGCGGCCCTCGTCTATTCGGCCGATGCCGGGCTGAACGAACGCGTGGCGGCCGATGCGCAGGCGCTCGGCATTCCGGTCAATGCGGTCGACAATCCGGATATCTCGACCTTCATCATCCCCTCCATCGTTGACCGGGACCCGGTCGTGATCGCCATTGGCACCGAAGGCACCGCTCCGATCCTCGGCCAGGGGCTCCGGGCCCGGATCGATGCGATGCTGCCGCAGGCGCTTGGCAACCTTGCCAGGGCTGCCGAAGCGCTGCGTGAGCGTGTGGCCGCAACCATCCCGCCGGGCAACCGCCGCCGGTCCTTCTGGTCGCGCTTCTTCTTTGGCGATGTGCGCGATGCCTTCATCGCGGGCGAGTCCTGCAATTATCTGGCCGGGGTGGAAAGCCTGTTCGCCGCCGAGGCCCAGCCGCCCAAGGGCCGTGTTTCCTTCGTCCGCATCGCCACGGACGACCCTGAACTCCTGACCATCAAGGCGCAGCGCAAGCTTCAGGAGGCGGATGTGATCGTGCATGACCATGCCATTCCACTCTCCATCCTGGAAATGGCGCGGCGCGACGCGGTGCGTATGCCGGTCAAGGGCGAACTCTATGACGGCGCCACCGACCTTCTCCTCGCCGAGGCCACGGCCGGAAAGCGCGTCGTGCGCCTGTCGGTAGCCGAGGCCTCGCTCGAGGAAACGGTATCGGTTGCCGCCGAGGGCATCGCCTTCGAGACCGTGCCCGCCGTCGCGCTTCCGAAACCCGCCGATATCATTCCCTTCCCGCCCCGCGAGGACAGCCGCGGCGAAACACTGAGAGCAGCATCATGACCACGCCTGAAAAGGGACAGCTCGTCACCGCCAACCGCCTGAGAGACGGTATCGCCGTCTTCATGACGCGCAGCGGCGAATGGAGCGAGACCATCGACGACGCCGCCCTGGCGCTGGAGCCCGCGGCCGTCGCGGCACTCGAGGCCCGCGCCAAGGATGACGAGAAGAAGACGATCGTGACCGGCGCCTACCTCGTGGAGGCCGAACGCCGTGATGGCCGCGTGCGCGCTTCCCATATCCGTGAGCGCATGCGCGCTCTTGGCCCCACTGTCAGAATTGACCTCGGCAAGCAGGCCGAAGGCAAGGGCGCGGGCTTCGCCGCCCCCGAAGGAGTTTGATCCATGTATCGCTATGACGAGTTCGACCACCAGTTCGTCCGTGACCGGACCAACCAGTTCCGCAACCAGGCCGAACGCCGCCTGTCGGGCGAACTGACCGAGGACGAGTTCCGCCCGCTGCGCCTCATGAACGGGCTCTACCTGCAGCTTCACGCCTACATGCTGCGCGTCGCCATTCCCTATGGCACGCTGTCGAGCCGCCAGATGCGCCAGCTCGCCTTCATCGCCGACAAGTGGGACAAGGGCTACGGCCATTTCACCACGCGCCAGAACATCCAGTACAACTGGATCAAGCTGGAGGACGCCGCCGACATTCTGGACTCGCTGGCGGAAGTGGAGATGCATGCCATCCAGACATCCGGCAACTGCATCCGCAACGTCACCACCGATCATTGGGCGGGTGCTGCGGCCGATGAGATCGCCGATCCGCGCCCCGTGGGCGAGTTGCTGCGCCAATGGTCATCGCTCCATCCCGAATTCTCCTTCCTGCCGCGCAAGTTCAAGATCGCGGTGACGGGCGCCCCCAATGACCGCGCCGCCGTGAAGGTCCATGACATTGGCCTCCGCCTCCACAAGAACGACAGGGGCGAGATCGGCTGGGAAGTGATCGTCGGCGGGGGCCTCGGCCGCACGCCGATGGTGGGCGTCACCGTGCGTGACTTCCTGCCCCAGCACGAGCTGATCGGCTATCTCGAAGCCATCATGCGCGTCTACAATCTCTTTGGCCGGCGGGACAACAAGTACAAGGCGCGCATCAAGATCCTCGTCCATGAGATCGGCGCGGACGCATTCAAGCAAGAAGTGGAAGCCGAATATGCCAAGCGTCCGCATCCTTCGACCGAGGTCGAGGAGCGCGAGCTGAAGCGCATCGCCGCCTATTTCGCAGCACCGGACTTCGAGAAGCTGCCGCGCTGGTCGCCCGCATTCGAGGAGGCCAGACTGGCCAATCCGGCCTTTGCCCGCTGGGTGAAGAACAATCTGGGCACGCACCGGGCCGATGGCTACACGATCGTCAACATCTCACTGAAGCCT
>JBIIGF010000122.1:0-5960 GCA_044236665.1 Aestuariivirga sp.
CCGGGCGGTAGCGCGCCATCTTCTCCGGGTCGAACCCGTCGAAGGCCTTGCGGAAGTTATCGCGCTTCCGGAGGATGGTGATCCACGACAGGCCCGCCTGGAAGCCGTCCAGCTGCAGTTTCTCGAAGAGCGCGCGCGAATCATATTCTGGCACGCCCCATTCCGTGTCGTGATAGGCGACATAGAGCGGGTCCGTGCCGCACCAGTTGCAGCGGCAGAGGCCGTCCGCATGTCGAAGGGGGCTCATGCCGCCCCCGGCACGCCATAGCGTGCCCAGCCGGGCTTCAGCACCTGAAGCGGCACACCACCGGCGTGGAGCGGCCCGCTGGCCTCGGCCAGCCGGTCAAGGCGGATGAGCGCCAGCGCCTGCTGCCCGCTTGAAGAGAGCAGGGTGCCGACCTGCTTTTCGCCGGCGCGGATGTCGGTGCCCTTGGGCGGCGCGTCAGCCTCCAGCGTCACGGGCAGGATGCGGCTGCGCGCCGTGCCGCGGTGCTCCATGCGGGAGACGACCTCCTGGCCCACATAGCAGCCCTTCCTGAAGCTGACGCCGCCCAACTGGTCGAGATTGGCTTCATGCGGGAAGAATTCGCCTGAACCGAGATCGGCGTCGGTATCGGCAAGGCCCGCCGCGATCCGCGCCGCGTCATAGCCTTCGGCATCATTTTCCATCCGGGCGCCGATCCTGCGCCAGCCGATGTCCGGGCAGCGTGGGTCCTGAAAGCCGCCTGCGATCATATCCGGCGAGACGCTGACGGACATGTCCGGGGCTGCCGCTATGTCCAGTTTTGCCCTGAGCCGGTACATCTGCAGGCGTTTCAGCAGCGCATCGCGCTGGCTGGCGGCGCAGTCGATGAGAAAGCCTCCGTCCTGCCGCTGCACGAGCATATCGGACAGGATTTTCCCCTGTGGCGAGAGGAGAGCGGCATGGCTTGCCTCTCCCGCCGCCAGATGGTCGATGTCTGCGGTCAGGATATTGTGCAGGAAAGGCCCGGCTTCGGGCCCCTGAACCGAGATGACGGCGCGGCCCGCGAGGCGGCCGGCCCTAAAATGCATATTGCGCATGACTGTTGCTTCGTTTCCAATCCACATTTACGAAGGCCTCGGACCACGATCAAGGATTGCCATGTCATTCACAGCCGAATTGATCCTGAAGGGCGGAACCGTCGTCAACCATGATGGCGTCGGTCAGCGCGATATTGCCGTTACCGGCGGACGCATTGTCGGTATCGGCGCCTTTGGCAGCCATCAGGCCGCCGAGGTCGTCGACTGCACGGGCTTGCACATCCTGCCCGGCGTGGTGGACAGCCAGGTACATCTCCGCGAACCAGGTGCCGAGCACAAGGAAGACCTCGAGACCGGCGGCCGCGCCGCCGTGAAGGGCGGGGTGACGGGCGTCTTCGAAATGCCCAACACCAGCCCGCTCACCACCTGTGCCGATACGCTGGCCGACAAGATCCGGCGTGCCACCAACCGCATGTATTGTGATTTCGCCTTCTACATGGGCGGCACGCGTGACAATGCCCACATGCTGGGCGAGCTTGAACTGTTGCCTGGCTGTGCGGGCGTCAAGGTGTTCATGGGTTCCTCGACCGGCTCCCTGCTGGTGGACGATGACAAGGGCGTGGCGCGCATCCTGGCCAATATCCGCCGCCGCGCCGCCTTCCACTCCGAGGATGAGGACCGGCTCAATGAACGCAAGGCCCTGCGCGTCGAGGGTGATCCTACAAGCCATTATGTGTGGCGGGATGCCGAGGCCGCGAGGTTGTGCACCGAGCGCCTGCTGAGGCTGGCGCGCGAGGCACACAAGCGCATCCATATCCTGCACATATCGACGGCCGATGAGTTCCCGCTGCTGGCCGCCCACCGCGATGTCGCCACGGTGGAGGTGACCCCCAACCACCTCATCTTCACCTCCGAAGACTATGCGCGCCTCGGCAACCTCATCCAGATGAACCCGCCGATGCGCGAGCCGCACCACAAGGCAGGGATCTGGGCTGCGCTGCAGTCCGGCCTCGTCGATGTGCTGGGGTCTGACCATGCGCCGCATACGCTGGAAGAAAAGGCCAAGCCCTATCCGGCCTCGCCCTCTGGCATGCCCGGCGTCCAGACGCTGGTGCCCGTCATGCTTGATTGCGTGAACCGCGGGCTTCTGTCGATCGAACGTTTCGTCGACCTCACCTCTCATGGCCCCAACCGAATCTTTGGCATGGCCGGCAAGGGCCGCATCGCCGAAGGCTATGACGCCGACTTCACCATCGTCGACATGAAGGCGAAGCGGACGATCACCAATGGCTGGATCGAAAGCCGCTGCAAATGGACGCCGCATGACGGGCGCAGCGTCACCGGCTGGCCCATCGGCACTTTCGTGCGCGGCCGCTGCGTGATGTGGAACGACGAAATCATCGGCGCGGCCCAGGGCCAGCCGATCCGCTTCATCGAAGCTCTTTGAGGAGATAACACATGTCTTTCCGTGCCATTCTGATCAGCAAGACGGACGAAGGCCAGAAGGTCGAACTGACGCGGCTCGAAGAGGCCGACCTGATGGAGGGCGACGTTACGGTGGATGTGACGCATTCCTCGGTGAACTACAAGGATGGCCTCGCCATCACCGGCAAGGCGCCGGTGGCGCGGCGTTTCCCGCTCATTCCCGGCATCGATTTTGCGGGCGTTGTACGCTCGTCCGCGCATCCGCGCTGGAAGGCGGGCGATCAGGTGGTGCTGAACGGCTATGGCGTGGGCGAGGGCCACCATGGCGGCTTCTCCGAAGTGGCGCGGCTCAGCGGCGACTGGCTGGTGCCGGTGCCGAAGGGCTGGACGGCGGCAGATTGCATGTCGGTGGGCGTGGCGGGCTATACCGCCATGCTCTGCGTCATGGCGCTGGAAGAGCAGGGCGTGAAGCCGTCGGACGGCGATGTGCTGGTGACGGGTGCGGCTGGTGGTGTCGGCACCACGGCCATCGTCATCCTGTCGAAGCTCGGCTATCGCGTCATCGCCTCCACGGGCCGCGTTTCGGAAGAGCCTTTCCTCAAGAGCCTCGGTGCGGCGGGCGTGGTGGATCGCAACGAGTTCAATGGCCCGGTGAAGCCGCTCGCCAAGTCGCGCTGGGCGGCCTGTGTCGATTCGGTGGGCTCGGTGACGCTCGCCAATGTCATTTCGCAGATGAACCCCGAAGGTACGGTTGCTGCCTGCGGCAATGCGCAGGGCATGGACCTGCCGAGCAATGTCGCGCCCTTCATCCTGCGCGGCGTCAAGCTCATCGGTGTCAATTCGGTGTCGACGCCCATGCCGCGCCGCCTCAAGGTGTGGGACCGGCTGGTGACCGACCTTGACCTTTCGAAGCTTCAAGCGCTCACCACCCATGTGAAACTCGAGGACGTGCCGCAGGTGGCGGCCGACATCGTGGCGGGCAAGGTGAAGGGCCGCGTTGTCGTTGACATCGCTTGAGCGATGGAACTGTTCGTCCTGAGTGCTGGCGTCGCCATCGGCCTTGCGATGACGGCGCCGCCCGGTCCGGTCAATCTCCTCGTCATCCGCACGGCGATCCAGCAGGGCTTCGGCACGGCGTTTTTCACCGGTTTCGGGGCTGTCTTCTCCGACATGATCTATGCGACCATCGCAGCCTATGGCGTAAGTTCGATTGCCCATGTCATCACCAGCCATGCGCGACCTCTGATGGCAGTGGGTGGAGCGCTTCTGGTGTTCATCGGCGTCAGGCTGGCGCGTACCCGTCTGGGCCTTGATGCGCTGTCCCCGACGGGGTCCCCTGATGGCCGCGTGATCACGGGCAAGGTGCTGACGGCCTTCTCCATGTCGATCACCAACCCAGGTGTGCTGTTCGGCTTCATAGCCATCTTCGGCACAATGAACGGCGTCTTGCACCTCAGCGAGCATGCGGGGCGGCCCCTGGTGGCGGTGGCCGGAGTCGCCATCGGTGCCACGGCGTGGTGGCTGTTCCTGAGCTTCTTCGTCTCGCGCCTGCGCGAGCGTGTCAGCGAAGCCATGTTCGCCCGTATCAACCGCTGGACGGGCGTATTGATCGCCGCCTTCGGTTTCGCGCTGCTGATGGAAGCCTTGTTCTGAAGCCTATTGCTGGGTGCGGGCGAGGGTGAATTCGCCCGAGCGTACGCGCTCCGGCAGGCGTTCGCACATCACCGCAACCGGCTCTTCGCCATAGGTGGTGATGAGTTCGGAGAGGGCCGCGAAAATCGCGGCGGTCGCCAGGCAATCGCGGTCGACGCCCTCATAGGCAGCTTCCTCCCACGCATCGAGGAGATAGCGCAGCGCCAGCTGCTTTTCCTCGACCGGGTTGGCATCGATCGACCTGTCCGATATCTTCACCATTCTATCCAATCATCTATCGGCGGAACCGCCGTTTGCCGTGTGGCTGGACATTAGCAACCCTTGTGGCGGGAGCTACCCGTACCTTAAACGAGGGTTAACACCGGCAGGCAGGATTTCAGCACCTGCCCAAGAGTTCCTTAGCCTTTGCAATGGCGGCTGCAATGTTGGGGGCCAGCGCCAGCCCGCCCAGCTGATCAGGATCAACCCAGCGCACATCCGCCGCATCGCTCGCCGCCACGGGCTGTCCTGGCCCCGCCTCGCCCAGGTAGCAGGCAATCACATAGTGCAGGCTGACATGGCCTGCCTCATCGCGGCGGATCACGTCATAAAGCCCGAGCAGGCCGGTGAAGCGGGCGGTCATGCCGGTTTCCTCGTGAAGTTCGCGCGCAGCCGCCTGTTCCAGCGTCTCGCCCAGTTCCACTTGGCCGCCGGGAAAGGCCCAGATGCCCTTGGGCGGCTTGGCCCGTTCGACCAGCAGCACCTTGCCATCGCGCCAGACCGCGGCTGAAACGCCAAGCCTCGGGTGCTGTTGCAATCCGCTCATTCGTGGTTATCTCCCCCTCATGTGCGGCCTTTATAGTCTGGCCAAGAGCCCCAGCGAAACCCGTGCCCTGTTCCGCTATGCGGAGGAGCCGGATTTTCCGCCGCGCGCCCATGTGGCCCCGGGTCAGCCCATCGCCATCGTGAGGATGGAGGAGGGCCAGCGTCATTTCGCACTGGTGCGCTGGGGCTTCATCCCTTCCTGGATGAAGGAGGTGAAGCCCGGCAAGCTGCTCATCAATGCACGGGCCGAAACGGTTTTGGAAAAGCCCTCCTTCCGCCACGCCATGCGCCGCCGCCGCTGCCTGGTGCCGGCCGATGGCTATTATGAATGGTCGGGCGAGCCCGGCCACAAGACACCCTATTTTGTGCAGAAGAAGGACAAGAGCCTCTTCGCGCTGGCGGGCCTGTGGGAGCCGTGGATGGGGGCCGATGGTTCGGAACTTGAAACCGCGGTGCTGATGACCATTGCGCCCAATGCCGAACTTGCCACCATCCATGACCGCATGCCGGCCATCATCGAGGCGAAGGACCATGAGACCTGGCTGACGGGAGAGGCGGAGGAGGCAGCAAAGCTGCTCCGCCCCTCGCGCGATGGAAGTTTCACGCTGACGCCGACGGTGATCGGACGATCATCGCCGCCAAAGCCCCGGCAGATGAGCTTGTTCTGATCGGTTGAACTGTCCGGGAGTTTCCCTCCCCCATGTGGGGAGGGGTGAATGCGAAACACACACCAGCAGCATGCGCGGCACTGGCCGTCAGTCCGGCAGGACCCGGCCGGGGCTCAAGATATTGTTGGGGTCCAGCATCTGCTTCAGTCCGCGCATCATCGAAAGCTCCACGGGTGATTTGATCTCCGCCATGCGCTGCGCCTTGAGCCGGCCGATGCCATGTTCGGCGCTGATCGAGCCGCCGAGCTTCGCCACCACGGCGAAAACCACATCATTCATCGCGTCCCAGCTGTCGAGGAAGCGCTGCCGGTCCATGCCGACAGGCTGTGACACGTTGTAGTGGATGTTGCCATCGCCCAGATGGCCGAAGGAACAGAAGCGGCAGCCCGGCATGAAGCGCGTCACCGC
>JBIIGF010000123.1:0-5932 GCA_044236665.1 Aestuariivirga sp.
GGTCACGGTGCCAAAGGGCTCGACCACCGGCTCCACTCTGCGGCTCAAGGGCAAGGGTGTCGCCCGCCGCGATGGCAGCCATGGCGATGAACTCATAAAGCTCAAGGTGATGACGCCGCCCGCGCCAGACGCTGGGCTTGAAACCTTCCTCTCCAGCTGGACACCGAACTACGATCCGCGCCGGGATATGCAATCATGATCATCAGCAAGACAGAGTTCCTCTATCGCGCCCAGACGGATCAGGAGACGCTGGAGTTGTGGATCAGCGAGGAGTGGATCGCACCGCAGGGGCCTGAGGCCGAGCCGGAGTTCTCCGAAGCCGATCTCGCCCGAGCCGGTCTGATCCGCAACCTGCAGCAGGACATGGGCGTCAACCCCGAGGGCGTAGGCGTGATCCTGAACCTGCTCGACCAGATCCACAGCCTGCGCTGGGCATTGTCGGAAAGACTGCGCCTGAAGGATGATGGCGCAGCCTGAGATCTTTTCACGCTCCCAGCGAGTGAGGCGGGCAGGAAACTTGCGTCTTCTCCCGCTTCTTCAGCGGGAGAAAAAGGTACCCATTGCGGCACGCAATGGGGATATGAGAGGCAACAGGAGCAGTGTGGCGCTGCATGGGGTCTCCCTCCTCTTCCGTATGGTGGGAGATGACGTGAGAGGTGAGGAGTCGAATCAGGCGCGGGCCTTAAGGTCACGTTCGAGTTCGCCATAGCCAGTAAAGCGGTATTCATAGGAAAGCCCCAGCCGCTGTGCCGCTGCCATGGCCTTCTTCGCCAGGTCCTCGTCGCGCGTCTGGGCAAGGAAGACGATCTTGGTGTAGTTGCCGAAATACAGCGGCAGAAGATCAGGATGGCGGTCAAGCCCCAACCCCTCCCAGATCAGTTTGTCGAAATGGCGCGCCAGGTAATCGGTCAGAAAGAACGCCGTCACGTCTTCCTCGGCGTGCGATTCAAATTCGGCATTGCCAGAGAAGAAGGCATAGCAATGCGGGCCTTCGAGGCGTTGGACGCCCTCTTCCGTCAGCAGAGCATCCAGCATGCCGCCGGTGCCGCAATCGCCATAGAGAACAAAGATCGAAGCATAGTTGCCCTTTGCCTCACGGATCTTCTCGCGCAGGGCCGGCACAATCTTTTCCGGGGTATTGTGCCACTTGGCGGGCAGGCACTGAAGGTCGAAGGCCGTCCAGCGGTTGCGCTCGATCAGGTCAACGATCTCGCGGCCCAAAGCACCGCAGGCCAGGAGAAGAACCTTCCCCTGGCCTGGCTTGAACTCGAATTCGTCAGATGGCTTGAGATTGACAAGGGTCACGAACGACCCTCCCCGGATCAGCCGGCCATCTGGTTGTGGCGGCGCGCCATGTAGCTCTTGGCGGTTTCAACGGCCACGGCCGCATCACGGCAGTAGGCGTCGGCGCCGATGGCCTTGGCGAAGTCCTCGTTCAGCGGCGCGCCGCCAACGAGCACTACATAGTCTTCTCGCATGCCCTTTTCCTTAAGGGTGTCGATCACGACCTTCATGTAGGGCATGGTGGTGGTCAGCAGCGCCGACATGCCGAGGATGTCCGGCTTGTGCTCTTCAAGGGCTTCCAGATACTTCTCGACCGGGTTGTTGATGCCGAGGTCGACGACTTCGAAGCCCGCGCCCTCCATCATCATGCCGACGAGGTTCTTGCCGATGTCGTGGATGTCGCCCTTGACCGTACCGATCACCATCTTGCCCTGACGCGGGGCGCCGGACGCGATCAGCAGCGGGCGGAGGATGGCCATGCCGGCCTTCATGGAGTTGGCGGCCAGCAGCACTTCGGGAACGAAGAGGATGCCGTCGCGGAAGTCCACGCCGACGATGCGCATGCCCTCGACGAGCGCTTCGGTGAGCACCTTGTAGGGCGCCCAGCCACGGCCGAGAAGAATGTGGACAGCAGATTCCACCTCTTCCTTAAGACCGTCATACAGGTCGTCATGGACCTGTTGTACCAGCTCCTCGTCATTGAGGGAGTTCAGGTCAAGATCACCATCGTCGCTCATCGGCTGTCTCCGGACAGGAAATTCATGAACATCATCACTAGCCCGGGATGCGCAAACGCTTGCGCCAAGGGGCGACATCCACATGCCGGAAAGCGACGGTTGAGGCAAGGAGAAAGGCCCGCTATCACGGTCAGATCCTTGTTAGAGCCGGATTTTCTCACCATGACCGCCGCCTTCGATGTAGCCGCCTGCCGCCTCCACTTTCCCGCCCTGTCGCTGACCGATGACGGGAGAAGCCGGGTTTACTTTGACAACCCGGCCGGGACGCAGGTTCCCCAGCAGGTCATCGACCGCACGGTGGATTGCCTGGTCGCGAAGAACGCCAACCTCGGCGGCTACTTCAAGACGACGGTCGAGGCCGGCGATCTGGTAGACCTGGCGCATCAGGCCTGCGCGGATTTCTACAATGCCGCCTCGGCCTCCGAGATCGTGTTCGGCCAGAACATGACGACGCTTACGCTCCACATGTCACGCTGCCTCGGCAAATCCCTGAAGCGCGGGGATGAGATCGTGCTTTCGCGCATGGACCATGATGCCAATGTCGCCCCCTGGCTATTGCTGGCCGAGGATCTGGGCCTCACCGTGCGGTGGATGGACTTCGACACCGAGACCTATGAATTCCCCGATGACGCCCTGTCCAAGGTGCTGACAGACCGGACGCGGATCCTTGCCATGGGCATGGCGTCCAACTGCACCGGCACGGTCCATGACGTGAAGCGCTTTGCGGCCGAGGCCCGGGTGGCGGGCGCCATCGTCTATCTCGATGCCGTGCAGTTTGCGCCGCATTATACGATCGACGTTCAGGCGCTTGGCGCAGACATCGTTGTCTCCTCCGCCTATAAATGGTTCGGGCCGCATCAGGGCATTATGTGGGGGCGCGAGTCCCTGCTGCGGGAGACCTTCGGCTACAAGGTACGCCCGGCAGGCGAGGAGCTTCCCCACAAGTTCGAAACCGGCACCCTCTCGCATGAGGGCATGGCGGGTACGCTGGGCGCCATCGAATATCTCGAACAGTTCGGCACGGGCAGCACTCGGCACCAGCGCATCGCCTCCGCCTGGGGCGCATTGGCCGATTATGAGCACGAACTGACCTTGCAGCTGATCGAAGGGCTGAAGACCTTCAAGGGCATCACCATCCGTGGCATCACCTCCGCCAATGCCATGCACCGGCGTGTGCCGACGGTGTCCTTCACGCTCGAAGGCCACCACCCGCAGGACATGGCCCAGGCCTTCGCGAAGGACAACATCTTCGTGTGGTCCGGGCACAATTACGCCGTCGAGCCCGTCTCCCGCATGGGGCTGATGGACAAGGGCGGCGTGCTGCGCGTCGGGCTTGCGCATTACAACACGGCAGCCGAAGTTGATGCGCTCCTCTCCTCCCTCACCCGCCAAATCAGGAGTGCATGACATTGGCTTACCGGCTTGGCATCATCGGACTTGGCAAGATTGCCCACGACCAGCATCTGCCCGTTGTGGCGAAGAACCCGGATTTCGAACTCGCGGCTGTCGTGTCCTCCCGCAGGCCCTATGGCAACGTCCCGCACTTCGCAACGGCGGGAGAACTCTTCGCCAGCGGCATTGCGCTGGACGCCGTATCGCTCTGCATGCCGCCCGGCCCGCGCTTCGCCATCGCACGCCAGGCGCTAGATGCTGGTCTTCACGTGCTGATGGAGAAACCGCCCACCCCGACGGTGGGTGAACTCCATGCTCTTGCCGACCATGCCCGGATGCAGGGCCGCGTACTGTTCACCACCTGGCACTCGCAATACAACGCGGCGGTGGACGAGGCGAAACGGCAGCTCGCGACCAAGACGGTGACGCATCTCCGCGTCAGTTGGAAGGAGGATGTCCGCCACTGGCACCCTGGGCAGGACTGGATCTGGGAACCCGGCGGCTTCGGCGTATTCGACCCGGGCATCAATGCCTTCTCGATCGTGACGAAGATCCTGCCGCTGCCCATTCTCGTGCAGTCCTGCATTCTCGAAACGCCCCGCAACCGGCAGACGCCGATTGCCGCGGACATTACCTTCACGCCGTCATGGCCGGGCGCGGCACAGCTGACCGCCGATCTCGACTGGCGGCAGACGGGGGAGCAAAGCTGGAACATCGATGTCGAAACATCCTGCGGACTACGCCTCGTCCTGCGCAATGGCGGAACGGAGCTTTATGTGAACGGCCAGCGCACCATCATGGAGCCGATGCAGGAATACGAAGCAATCTACTGCCACTTCGCACAGCTGCTGGCCTCGGGCGACTCGCATGTCGATCCCGCCCCACTGCAGCTTGTTTCCGACTGTTTCACGCTGGGCCGCCGGGTAGAGACGGAAGCATTCCTCTGACGCCCATAAGTGTCTCGGCCGGCGTTCCGGCGGCTGAGATGCGCGGCCAGTGCAACGGGCCCAAGTCATAGGCGGTTTGCATCTCCACCACCGCCGGTGTCGCATCCGAGGCATCGCCGCGCCGCGCCGCCACCCGGGCCTTCAGCAGGTCCGCCGGAGCCTCAAGCCAGGCGGCGGCGAAGCCCGCATTGCATGACCGGGCGAGGTCTTCCACGGCCCGTCGCTCTTCTGCCCGCGCGAAGACAGCATCGATCACCACCGAATGCCTGGCGCGAAGGGCTTTTTCGGCCCTTCCGAGGCAGGCCTCGTAGACACAGAAGGAGGCTTCCCGCGAATAATGTTCCGCAGCGAGCCGCGCGGTCTCCTCCACACCTGCCAGAACCTTGCGTTCGATGTCGCTCCGCACATGGAGGGCACCCGGCGCGGCGCCGATGTCCGCTGCGAGTTCAGCAGCGACGGTCGATTTCCCCGTGCCGGACAGGCCACCGATGCAGACGAGCAGCGGCCGCGCGGGCCGCAGATAGGCGAGGCCGGCGCGGAACCAGTCCATGGCCTGGCTGCGCTGCTTCATCGAACGGCTCAGCGTCAGTTCATGGGCGAGATCCGCCGTGACGAGGGCGCGAACGCCTGCGCGCGTTGAGAGGAACATCGGCAGCAGCGCAAGACCTGTGAGATCCTCCTCGCGGCGGCGCAGGTCGAGATAGTGGTTGAGCACCCGGTTGGCGGCATGCCTTTCACCCTCGGTCCACAATCCCATAAGGAGGAAGGCAAGATCGTACAGCACATCGATGGTGGCGATCTTCTCGCTGAACTCGATCGCGTCAAACAGTTTCGGAACACCATCCTCCACGATGATGTTACCGGGATGCATGTCGCCGTGGCAGCGCCGCACCAGACCGCGCGCGTTCCGCTCATTGAGAAGGACCTTGTGGATATTGAGGGCCGATTCAAACAGCGCGTGGTATTCAAGCGTCTCGGCCGGGTGAAAGATGTCGGGCGAGTCGATGAAGGCGGCGGAGAGTTGCGCGCCAAGCCCTGACATGATGTCCTTTCCCGGAACATCCCGGCGGGGTGCATTCTTGTGCGACTCCGCCACCATCGCGGCAAGACGCCGCGCCATGGTGGAGCCAACGCCGCCATGCGCGATCTGCCACGCGAGCAAAGCCTGCGAAGGAAAGCGGCGCATGACCAGCACGGGCTCTCCCAGCACGTTACTCACGGCGAGATAGATGTCAGGGGTGAAGAGCCGGTTGATCTCCAGTTCCTGTTCGAGAACCACTCGGCGCTTCTGCGGGTCAGAGAAATCGAGATAAGGAAGCTTCACGTCCTTCTTGATCTTGAAGGCGCGGTCATGGACGAGGAAGACATGGGCCGCATGCGTCTCCACATGCTCCACAGCTTCGGCGGGGAAGCCCCAAGTCTCGCCCTTTAGGAAAGCAGGATCAAACATGGCGCAAAGATGCCGCGCCATCGATCAGGCTTCATTGACTGTGATCAAGCGCCGCGGCGGCGTTCGCGGCGGGCGGCACCGGCTGCGGCGGCGTCATGGCCCTTGGCCAGTTCGGACACCGC
>JBIIGF010000124.1:0-5894 GCA_044236665.1 Aestuariivirga sp.
TGCTGAAGCCCTAGCCGCCGCTCCGCGGGCACGGCGCTTGCCAAACAAAAAAGGCCGCCCAACGGGCGGCCTTTCCGTGAGAAGCGCCAGAAGGCGGCTCCGCTTGTCGTGAACGTCAGCCCCGCGATCCCGCGAAGGCTGCGATCCGGTCAAAGCCTGCTCCCGGCACTGTGAACTCACTCGACATCGGATCACCTCCTTTCGTTGTTAACACTGAGGCTGAGGTTGGGGCCTTGCGGCGCCAGCGTCAAGCGGGCATTTTCTGCGTCTCAATGCTCCGAGGACATGCTCATGACCGCCGCTGACATCCTGATCACCAATGCCCGCGTCCTGACGATGGACCCCGCCCGCCCGCGCGCCGAAGCGCTGGCCCTTCAGGGCAACCGCATTATCCGCATCGGCTCGAAGAGCGATGTCGAGGCCCTCAAGGCGAAGCACACGCGGGTGATCGACGCACAGATGAAAACCGTCATGCCCGGTATCATCGAGGGCCATGTCCATCTCTTCGGCGGCGCGGTCGAACTCGACACGCTGATGCTGAACGGCCTTTACGGCTATGCCACCATCGCGGAGGCAGTGGCCGCCTACCGCAGGAAGCGCCCGGATGAGACGGTGCTGCTCGCCACCGGCATCGCCCATGAGGCCTTCGGAGAGCCGATCACCCGCCAGATCCTGGACAGCATCGTGGCCGATATTCCCTTCATCGTGGGCTGCTTCGACCATCACACCATGTGGGCAAATACCAAGGCTCTCGAAGCGGCTGGCATCATGAAGGGCCGCCAGCTTCCCATCGGCAACGAAATCGTGCTCGACCAGAATGGCATTGCCACCGGCGAGTTGCGCGAGCCCGCTGCCTATATGCTGGTGCAGGCGCTCACCCCCACCGGCGGGCGCGAATGGCTGGGCATGACCACTGGCATGGACCCGCAACCACCCGCAACGCCGGCCCAGCGCGAACTCGACATGACATTCTTCAAGCAAGGCATCGCACATGCCGCCTCGCTTGGCATCACCTCCATGCACAACATGGATGGCAACTGGTATCAGCTGGAACTGCTGCAGACACTGCTGGAGCGCGGCGAACTCAATGCGCGCGTCGAGGTGCCGTTCCACCAGAAGAACACCTTCGAGATTGCGCGAATCGAGGAGGCCGCGGAGATGCGCGCCAAGTACCAGGGCGACATGGTGCATTGCGACCGCGTGAAGATCTTCATGGATGGCGTGCTGGAAACCTACACGGCCCTGATGCTGGAAGGCTATCCGGATGATCCTGCGAACATGGGGGCGCCTTTGTTCACGGCAGATGAGTTCAACGAGATCGTGCGGCGCGCCGACAAGCATGGGCTGCAGATCGCCACACATGCCATCGGCGATGGTGGCGTGCGCCGCACGCTTGATGGCTATGAGGCCGCGAGGAAGGCCAATGGCAAGCGCGACGCACGCCATCGCATCGAGCACATCGAGATGATCGACCCCGCCGATATTCCGCGCCTCAAGGAACTGGGCGTCATCGCGTCGCTGCAGCCCATCGCGGGCGTGGGCGTTCCCGGCAATCCGCCCGAGCCCATCCTGTCGCGCGTCGGCGACAAGCTGCCCCATGCCTATGCGTGGCAGACGCTGCGCGAGGCGGGAGCGGTGATCGCCTTCTCCTCCGACTGGCCCGTCGCACCCTTAAGCCCCTTCCTCGGCATGCAGGCGGCAATGACGGCTGTTCCGATGTGCGAGGATTGCCCGCCGCAGGCCCAGAGCCTGATGGACACGCTGCATGGCTTCACTGCGGCCGGCGCCTACATGGAATTCAGGGAAGACCGGAAGGGCACGCTGAAGGAAGGCTATCTCGCGGATGTCGTGGTGCTGGACGCCGACATGGAGGCAACATCCAAGGACCAGATCGCCCATGTGCGTCCCACCGTAACCATCTGCGACGGCCGCGTGACCTTCGAACGCTAGGCTTGCATAGGCAAAGGATGGCCGGATCAAGTCCGGCCATGATGAGACCATAGCATCATGCTCCGGCGTGACCGGGGCATCCTTTCATGGCGTGGCCAGAGACCGCTATTTCGCCTTCACCGCGATCCTCTGGATCTTCGCTTGCTGGCCGGGCAATTTCGGCAGCGTGACTTTCAGCACGCCTTTTTCAAATGCTGCCTCCACCTTCGATGCATCGACTTCGGCCGGCAGGGTGAAGCTGCGCTCGAACATCCCATAGGAGCGCTCCATGAGATGGTAGTCCTTCTGCGTATCGTCCTTCTCAACCTTCTTCTCGCCCCGAATGGTGAGAACGCCGTCCTTCAACTGCACATCAATGTCCTCGGTGGCGCAACCGGGCAATTCGGCCGTCACCTCGACCATGCCATTGCGCTCCGCCACGTTGACGTTCATCACCATGCCAGCCCGCTCAAGGGCGCCGATGAGCGGCGTGCCGTTACGCCCGAAGTCCTGGAAGACGCGGTCGATCTCACGGTGCAGGCTGGAAAAAAGATCGGTGCCGGCAGCCCGGCCGAAGACCTCGGGAAGGAAATTCCTGTTCATGACATTCTCCATGGAAACAAGCACCGCCCTGCTTTCAAGATAAGTACGCGCGCGCCACTTTCCATATGACGCAGATCAAATAGCTGCCTATAAGCCTGCAACGTGCCGCTGTTCCACAACGTCCGGATTTCCCGCCTTGAAGCAACACGATCTTGCCGTTTACGCCATACTCGCCATCGTATGGGGTTTCTCCTTCATGCTCGTGGTGCGCGTGGTGCCGGCCTTCGGGTGGGCGGGTGCCGTGTCCTTCCGTGCACTGACGGCCGGCGGTGCCTTGCTGCTCATCGCCCTGCTGATGCGCCGCAAGCTCGATTTCGGCTGCGGCTGGGGGCCGCTGTTCCTGTCCGGCTTCCTGACTGTCGCCATGCAGCTGGGCGGCATCGCCTTTGCGGCACCCCGCATCGGCACGGCGATGACAGCGATCATCGTGGCGGCCATTCCGCTGTTCTCCATGGTGGTCGGGCGCATCGCCGGGCTGGAGCGGCTGAGCCAGCGCAGCCTGGCCGGGTTGCTCCTCGGCTTTGCCGGGATCGTGATGCTGGTGGGCTTTCCGGACCATGCCATCACGGCGGAGTTCCTCTTCGCTTGCGGCATATCGATCATCGGCTCGCTCTCGGCGGCCTGCGGCAGCCTCTATGTGAGCACCAGGCTTCGCAGGGTGGACCCATGGGTGGTCACCATCGGCTCCTTCCTCGCCGGGGGGCTCATCACGCTGCCGCTGCTGGCCGTGGTGCCGGTTCCGGTGGTGCCGGATGCAGCGGACTATCTGTGGCTCCTCGTTCTCGGCCTCGTGACCAGCGCCTTGATGTATGTGCTGTTCTTCGGCCTTCTCGCCTCGATCGGCCCGACCAGGGCCATCAGCGTGGAATTCGCCGTCACCGTGGTGGCCGTCATCGCCGGAACGCTGCTCCTCGGGGAACGGCTGTCACCGGTCCAGATCGCCGGAGCGGTGGTGATCATCACGGGCTGCACGTTGGTGCTCGGCCTGTGGCCCGGTGGCTTCAGACGGCAGGCAGGCTGACATCAACCCTCTTTCCGTTCGCACAATGTTCCGCTAGAGAGGGGCATGGCCAAATCTTCCCACTTCGTCTGCCAGAGCTGCGGCTCTACCTCCTCCAAATGGTCGGGCCGCTGCGATGGCTGCGGCGCGTGGAACACCATCATCGAGGAACAGGCGGCCGCCCCCTTGTCCGGCTCCAAGGGTGCCAGCCTGCCGAAGGGCCGTGCCACGCGGCTGGTGGGCCTCCGCGGCGAGACGCCCGCACCGCCACGCATCGTCACCGGCATCGCCGAGCTTGACCGGGTGGCGGGCGGCGGCTTTGTGCCGGGCTCCGGCGTGCTGATCGGCGGCGACCCCGGCATCGGCAAGTCCACCCTGCTGCTGCAAGCAATGGCGGCGCTGGCGCGCAAGGGCGAACGCGTCGTCTATATTTCAGGCGAGGAGGCCATCGCGCAGGTGCGGCTGCGGGCCCAGCGGCTGGGTCTCGATGATGCGCCGGTGCTGCTCGCCACCGAGACGAATGTGTCCGACATCGTGGCGACCCTCTCCGAAGACAAGCCGCCCGCCATCGCGGTGATCGATTCGATCCAGACGCTCTGGGCGCCCTCGATCGAGGCGGCCCCCGGCACCGTCTCGCAACTCAAGGCGGGCTCCGAAGCCCTCGTCCGCTTCGCCAAGCAGCGCGGCACGGCTGTGCTGCTGGTCGGCCATGTGACGAAGGATGGCCAGATCGCCGGGCCCAAGGTGGTCGAGCACATGGTGGACGCCGTGCTCTATTTCGAGGGGGACCGCGGCCACCAGTTCCGCATCCTGCGGGCCGTGAAGAACCGCTTCGGCCCGACCGATGAAATCGGTGTGTTCGAGATGTCGGACGGCGGGCTTGCCGAGGTCAGCAATCCCTCCCGCCTGTTCATGGGCTCCAACGAGCACCCGACACCGGGCACCGCCGTGTTCGCTGGAATGGAGGGCACACGCCCCCTGCTCATCGAGGTGCAGGCGCTCGTCTCACCTTCGCCACTGGGCACGCCGCGCCGGACAACCGTCGGCTGGGATTCGAACCGGCTCGCCATGATTCTCGCCGTGCTCGAAGCCCGCGCCGGCGTGCAGATCGGCCAGAATGACGTTTACCTGAACGTCGCGGGCGGCCTGAAGGTGCGCGAACCCGCCGCCGACCTCGCGGTGGCTGCCGCCCTCCTCTCATCGCTCACCGGCACGGTGATCCCACCCGGCACGGCGGTATTCGGCGAAATCGCCCTGTCGGGTGCCATCCGGCCCGTCGGCCAGACGGAGGCCCGCCTCAAGGAAGCCCAGAAGCTCGGCTTGAAGGAGGCCGTCGTCGCCGCCGCGGCGGAACAACCCGGTGTCAGGGATCTCAAGGTCAGGCCCATGGAGACCATCATGGATCTTGTGGCGTGGTCGGCTTCACAGGATCGTGGACAACGGAGAATCGCCTAGGCGGTGGATGAAAACCTTTCTATAAGGTGCCTCGAAACTGGGCCCTGCCCCTTTCAGGACAACACATGTCACTGACTCTTCTTGATTTCATCCTGCTTGCCATCATGCTGGTATCGGGCCTTTTCGCCCTCATGCGCGGCTTCACCCGCGAGGTGCTGTCACTCGTCGCCTGGGGCGCTGCCGCGATTGCGGCCTATGTCGCGATCAAGCAACCGGGCCTGATCCAATTTGCCCAGACCAGCGTGCCCTATCTCGACAAGGAAATCCTGGCGCAGATCGCGGTGGGTGCCTCCGCCTTCCTGCTGGTGCTGATTATCGTGTCGATCATCAGCGTCAAGATCTCGGATTTCGTGGTGGACTCGGCCGCCGGCTCCTTCGACCGCACGCTGGGCTTCATTTTCGGCGTGGCCCGTGGCTTCGTCTTCGTGGCGATTGCCTATCTCTTCTATGGCTGGCTGCTGCCCTATGACAAGCAGGTCAGCTGGGTGCGCAATGCCTACAGCCTGCCGATGATCAAGTCGGCCGGCGAGGGCATCATCTCCTTCATGCCGCCGGAAATCGCCGAGACGCTCTCCAACACGGCGCTGCTCCGCAACCCGGAACCGGGCAGCGAAGCGCAGGAGCCGGAACAACCCGAAAGCGGCTACAAGACAAACGAGAATCAGGGGCTGGAAAACCTGATCGAGGGCACGGGCGGCAGCCAACAGCAACCGGCAAGCGGACAGGGCAACAGCCAATGAGCATTGACCTCGACTTCGAACTGAACGCCGACCGGCTGCGTGAGGAATGCGGCGTTTTCGGAATCTACGGCCACCCGGATGCCGCAGCACTCACCGCGCTTGGCCTGCACGCCCTGCAGCACCGCGGGCAGGAAGCAGCTGGCATCGTTTCCTACGACGGCGAACGC
>JBIIGF010000125.1:0-5874 GCA_044236665.1 Aestuariivirga sp.
GGACGTAGGCGTGGGTTCCGTCCAGCGCTTGCCCGGTGGAGTCGCCCAGGTTGAGCGGATAGATCGCGTCCTCTGGCAGGTTGGCGCCAAGGCCCACCTGCGCGACGATGGCGCGCTTTAGGTAATAATTGCCATAAACGCCCATCGTGTCGGTGTTCATCGACCAGCCGTTGCTGACGCGCGCCAGGCTTTGCACCTTCCACGCCATGAGCCGCTGGGCTTCCGCGGGGGCCTTCCTCAGGGCCTCCTGCAGCGTGGGCGGGGCTTTGGAAAGGTCAAAGCTCTGGCCCGCGACCAAGCCCATTTTCGCCATGCGGGCGATGATCGGCTGATCGGTCGCGTGTGGCGGGTGGAGCTTGAGCAGCTCCGCCGCATAGGCGAAATACTGATCAGCCGGCATGGTATCGATCTGCAGCTTTGGCGGGGTTGTCATGTCGATGCCAGGATCAATCTTCACCTCCGGCGGCTTGGCCTCCTTGCCCCATTGCGACAGGGGCGTCAGCTTGAAGCCCGCCTGGATCTTGTGGACAGCGTCATAATCAGCGGGACCATCCGTCTTGGTGCGGCCGATGATCCAGACATAGGGTGTGGTGGCCGAAATGCGCGTGATGCCTTCGGGTGTTTCGCCTTCCCAGCCCGGAGGCGTCACGAGGAAGTTGCCGGCCTCCGTGCCCGTGGTGCGCCAGCCGGGCGAGGCGAAGATGTCCGTCCACATATCGAGCATCGGCAGGAGGTAATAGCGCCCGCCGGTGTCCGGCACCGACACGACCACGGGTTCCTGTGTCATGTCGAGCCAGGCCGTGGAATAGAGCGTATCGAAATTGGGCCGCACGACACCCTTGAAATCGCCGGGCGGGTATTCCGGCAGGTTGGCGAACGTGTTCATCGGCCCTTTGCCGAACTCCTTGCCCGCCGGGATGTTGGTGAACTGCTTGCGCGTGATGTCCATGGTGAGCAACGGGTAGAAATAGATATAGGCATCGATCCCGATGGCCTCCGCCTGCTCGGCGGTGAGGGCCGGCGCGGCATGCGATGGCGCGGGCGTGAGAGCCCCTACCGCCAGGGCGGTGGCGAGGACACTGTTGACCAGGAAGTTGCGCATGATGTGAAACCTTTCGCTACGGAGAACCACGAAGTCTTGCCGTCACAGAGCGAAGCATGCCGCCGGCGCAAGGCGATAACAAGCGATGTTATATCAAATTGTGACTGCAATCCCATGTGGCATGGCCTGTGTTTCTTCCACTTTGGTTCGCTCTCGATTGCACTGGACGCAACAGGAGGGCGTCAACATCTCTTGTTGCCTGAAAACCGTGCAAAGCTGACCTGAAAGGCTGCCGAGAGGGTGATGGCGAGGCCATGTGCGGTGCAGCATTGCTTCCGCGTTGCAGCAGATTCCCGATGCGACGTTTTTCCTGATTTGAACGACATTGCCACACTTGACGTTGGCGCATTCGCAGTCGAGTATGCCCGTTGAAGTTCATCGAAAAACCTCGGCCGGTGCATGCTCAACCTGTGTCTCAAGGCGATGCGTGCCCGGAACCTGGAAGCTAGTTTGGGAGGATATCAATGCCTGCGATTTCAATGAAGGTGAACGGCCAAGCCGTCTGCGGCGAGGTTGAAGGCCGCACGCTGCTGGTCGAGTTCATCCGTGACAAGATCGGCCTGACCGGCACCCATGTGGGTTGCGATACCAGCCAGTGCGGCGCCTGCGTGGTGCACGTCAACGGCAAGGCCGTGAAGTCCTGCACGGCGCTGGCCATCGCCCATGACGGCGCTGAGGTGACCACCGTTGAGGGGCTGGCCCAGAACGGCAAGCTGCACCCGATGCAGGAGGCCTTCCGCGAGAATCATGGCCTGCAGTGCGGCTTCTGCACGCCGGGCATGATCATGGCTGCGGTGGACATGGTGAACCGGCTCGGCAAGAACCTCGATGACGAGACCATCCGCCACGAGCTGGAAGGCAATATCTGCCGCTGCACGGGCTATCAGAACATCGTCGCCGCCGTAAAGGCCGGCGCGGCCAATATGTGATTTAGGGGAGAGCGATTCATGGATAACGGAACCGGCATCGGCGCCCGCGTCAAGCGCAAGGAAGACCAGCGCTTCATCACCGGCAAGGGCAACTACACCGACGACATCAACCTGCCGAAGCAGACCTTCGCCTATTTCGTGCGCAGCCCCCATGCGCATGCGGAAATCAAATCGATCGACACCAGCCATGCGGCCAAGATGCCCGGCGTGGTTGGCATCTTCACCGGCGAACATGTTGCCGAGGACAAGATCGGCGGCCTGATCTGCGGCTGGATGATCCACTCGAAGGACGGCTCGCCGATGAAGGCCGGTCCGCACCCGATCCTGGCGGTCGGCAAGGTGCGCTATGTCGGTGACCATGTCGCCGTGGTGATTGCCGAGACCAAGGACCAGGCCAAGGCGGCGGCTGCCGCCGTTGAGGTGCATTACCATGTGCTGCCGCATGTGGTGGATGTCGCCGAAGCCATGGGCCACAAGGCGCAGATCCATGACGTGGCGCCCGACAACCGCGTGTTCAACTGGTCGATCGGTGATGAAGCCGCAACGGATGCCGCCTTCAAGCGCGCCGCGCATGTGACGAAGATCGACCTCGTCAACAACCGCCTCATTCCCAACGCCATGGAACCGCGCGCCGCGATTGGCTCCTATGACACGGGAACCGATGGCTATACGCTCTACACGACCAGCCAGAACCCGCATGTGGCGCGTCTGGTCATCTCGGCCTTCCACGGCCTTGCACCTGAGCACAAGCTGCGCGTCATTGCGCCGGATGTGGGCGGCGGCTTCGGCTCCAAGATCTTCATCTATGCCGAGGAGGTTGTCTGTGCCTGGGCCTCCAAGCGGATCGGCGGGCGGCCGATCAAGTGGACGGCAGAGCGCAACGAAAGCTTCGTTTCGGACGCACACGGCCGTGACCATGTGACCCACGCCGAAATGGCCACCGATGCCGATGGCAAGATCATCGGCTTCAAGGTGCACACCAAGGCCTCGCTCGGTGCCTATCTCTCCACCTTCTCGTCCTGCGTGCCGACCTATCTCTACGCCACGCTGCTGTCGGGCCAGTATGCCATCCCGAACATCTACGCCGAGGTGGATGCCATCTACACCAACACCGCGCCGGTTGACGCCTATCGCGGCGCAGGCCGCCCGGAAGCCACCTATGTGGTGGAGCGCATCGTCGAAACGGCGGCGCGCGAACTGAAGGTGGACCCGGCCGAATTCCGCCGGAAGAACTTCGTCACGCAGTTCCCGCACCAGACGCCGGTCATCATGTGCTATGACGCGGGTGACTATAACGCCTCGCTCGACAAGGCGCTGGAGATTGCCGATTACAAGGGCTTTGCGGCTCGCAAGGCGGAAGCGGCCAAGCACGGCAAGCTGCGCGGCATCGGCTTCTCGGCCTATATCGAAGCTTGCGGCATCGCGCCGTCGGCGGCCATCGGCTCGCTGGGCGCTGGCGTCGGCCTCTGGGAATCGGCGGAAGTACGCGTGAACCCGGTTGGCACCGTGGAGGTCCTCACCGGCTCCCACAGCCATGGCCAGGGCCACGAGACAACCTTCGCGCAGCTGGTCTCCGACCGGCTCGGCATCGACTTCAACAACGTGTCCATCGTGCATGGCGACACCGACAAGGTGCAGTTCGGCATGGGCACCTATGGCTCCCGCTCGGGTGCCGTGGGCATGACGGCGATCTCCAAGGCGCTCGACAAGATCGAGGCCAAGGCCAAGAAGATCGCCGCCGCCGTGATGGAAGCTTCGGTCGATGACGTTGAGTTCAAGAACGGCACCTTCGCGGTGAAGGGCACCGACAAGAAGATGGCGTTCGGTGAAGTGGCGCTGTCGGCCTATGTGGCCCACAAGTTCAACTCCGCCGAAATCGAGCCGGGCCTCAAGGAATCGGCCTTCCACGACCCGTCGAACTTCGTGTTCCCGGCCGGCGTGCACATCGCCGAGGTCGAGGTGGATACGGACACCGGCGTCACCAGTGTCGTCAACTACACGGCGGTGGATGACTTCGGCAACATCATCAACCCGATGATCGTCGAAGGCCAGGTGCATGGCGGCATCGTGCAGGGGATCGGCCAGGCGCTGTATGAAGGCTGCGTCTATGACAAGACGTCCGGCAACCTCCTGACCGGCTCCTACATGGACTACCAGATGCCGCGCGCGGCCGACATTCCGAACCTCAACCTCGGCTTCACCTGCACGCCGTGCCCGTCCAACCCGCTCGGCATGAAGGGTTGCGGCGAGGCTGGCGCCATCGCCTCTCCGGCGGCGGTCATGAATGCGGTGACGGACGCGCTCAGCGTCAAGGACGTGCCGATGCCGGCCACGCCCCATGTCGTGTGGAAAATGTTGCAGCCCATGAAGAAGGCCGCGGAATAAGGCGGGAGGACCCAAGAAATGGAAAACTTCAACTATCATCGCCCCGCGAGCATCGATGACGCGGTCAAGGCCCTGAAGGGCGCGGCCGACGGCAAGGTGATGTCGGGCGGCATGACGCTGATCCCCGCGCTGAAGCATGGGCTGGCGCAGCCTTCCGACATCATCGATCTCGGCGGGCTGAAGAACTCCGGCGTGAGTGTCGGCGCCACGGTTGTCATCAAGGCGGGGACAATCCACGCTGAGGTGGCGGGTAACGCCGACCTCCGCAAGGCCATCCCCGGCCTTGCGGCGCTGGCGGGCGGCATCGGCGATCCGCATGTGCGCCACAAGGGCACAATTGGCGGCTCCATTGCCAACAATGATCCGGCGGCGGACTATCCCTCCGCCTGCCTCGGCCTCGGCGCCACCATCCACACCAACAGCCGCAAGATTGCTGCCGATGATTTCTTCACCGGCATGTTTTCCACTGCGCTGGAGGATGGCGAAGTGGTGACGGCGGTTGAATTCCCCATTCCGAAGAAGTGCGGCTACGCCAAGTTCCCCAATCCGGCCTCGCTCTATGCCATGGTCGGCGTCTTCGCCGCGCAGCTGGCCGATGGTTCGGCCCGCGTCGCGGTGACCGGGGCTGGTGCCGGTGTCTTCCGCGTCGCTGACATGGAAGCCGCGCTGTCGAAGAATTTCGCGGCTTCTGCGCTGAACGGTGTGAGCGTTGCTGCCAAGGGCCTCAACAGCGATCTTCATGCTTCGGCCGAATATCGCGCGCATTTGATCACGGTCATGGCGAAGCGGGCCGTGGACGCGGCGAAGTAAAGTCCAACTTGCGAGTGGAGGGCCCGCGGTTGAAATCGCGGGCCTTTTTGTTTGAGCGGTTAGCTTTCTATAGTCCGTCACCCCAGCCTGGGCTGGGGCCCAGCTTAGCCGGGATGACGTGACCAGCGGGATGATGGAGGAACGTGCATGACGAACAACCTACCGCACAGCATCGACGACACCGTGAAGCTGCTGCGGTCCACCGGCTATATCGTCGGGCGCGATCTGGCGACCGTCGCCTATCTCTCGCTCAAGATGGGGCGTCCGCTGTTCCTTGAGGGGGAGGCAGGTGTCGGCAAGACGGAAATCGCCAAGGTACTGGCTGAAACACTGGGCCGCCAACTGATCCGCCTTCAGTGTTATGAGGGCCTCGACATCAACTCTGCCGTCTATGAGTGGAACTATTCCGCCCAGATGATCGAAATCCGGCTGGCGGAAGCGGCTGGAGAGCTTGATCGGGAACGTCTCGGGCAAGACATCTTCGCGGAACGTTTTCTCATCAAGCGGGCCTTGCTCAAGGCGCTGGAGGCGCCGAAGGGCCTCGCGCCGGTTCTGCTGATCGATGAGCTGGACCGCACCGACGAGGCGTTCGAGGCCTATCTCCTCGAAGTGCTGTCAGACTTTCAGGTGACGATCCCCGAACTTGGC